>NZ_JBUDSW010000161.1:0-8442 GCF_054921475.1 Desulfobaculum sp.
TATGGAGTGGTTGCGCGGCATACGTCGTCCTTGTCTGTGGATGAGGAGTATTGCGCCTGCAGCAGCGGCGCGTCCGCCCGTGGCTACTCCTTTCAGTGCCGCGCCGCAAGTTTGTGCACGTTGTGCAAAAGTGGCGCCCCGCCGACGCTGGGGCAAAAAAACGGCCCGAACGCAGTGCGTCCGGGCCGGTGGTGCTCGTGGTGCGGAGAGGGGAAGCTAGAGGATTTGCTGCATGAACAGCTTGGTGCGTTCATGCTGGGGGGACTCGAAGAAGTGCTCCGGCGTGCCCACCTCAACAATGCGTCCGGCGTCCATGAAGACCACGCGGTCCGCCACCTCGCGGGCAAAGCCCATTTCGTGGGTGACCACGGCCATAGTCATGCCCTCGCGGGCCAGCTTGACCATAACGTCCAGCACTTCGCCGATCATTTCCGGGTCCAGCGCCGAGGTGGGCTCGTCAAAGAGCATGATCTTGGGCTTCATGGCCAGTGCGCGGGCAATGGCCACGCGCTGCTGCTGACCGCCGGAAAGCATGGCCGGAAAGGCGTCGGCCTTATCCGGGATGCCTACCTTGTTCAGCAGGTGCATGGCGGTCTCTTCCGCCTCGGGCTGCGGCACCTTTTTGAGTTTCATGGGAGCCATGGTCAGGTTGTGCAGGACGGTCTTGTGCGGGAAGAGGTTGAAGCTCTGAAAGACCATGCCCAGTTCCTGACGGATGGCATTGATGTTGTTTTTGGGGTCGCAAACGTTTTGGCCGTCCACGGTAATGGTCCCGGCGTCGATGGTCTCCAGCCGGTTGATGGAGCGCAGCAGCGTGGACTTGCCCGAGCCGCTGGGACCGATGATGACGACCTTTTCGCCGCGCTCGATATCGAGGGAGACGTTGTCCAGCGCCCGCAGCGTGCCAAAGCACTTGCTCACGTTCTGGATGCGGATGATGGGGTCAGTCGCGGTCATAGTAGTTCAACCTTGTTTCCATGTTGCTGACGACCTTGGACAGCAGCAGCGTGATGACGAGGTACACAAGGGCGACCATGGTGTAGGCCTCGAAGTAGAAAAAGGACTCGCTGGCGAACTCGCGCCCGCGGCGCAGCAGGTCGGCCACGGCAAGGATGGAGACGAGGGAGGAGTCCTTGAGCAGGGCGATGAACTCATTGCCCACAGGGGGCAGGATGGTGCGCCATGCCTGCGGCAGTATGACCATAAACATGGTCTGGCGCCGGTCAAAGCCCAGCGAGCGGGCGGCCTCGGCCTGTCCTTTGTCGATGGCTTCGATGCCCGCGCGGAAGACCTCGCCCATATAGGCGCCGTAGCAGATGCCCATGGCGAGGACGGCGGCGGCCAGCGGCGGCAGATTGCTGAAAATGGAAAGCCGGCCCAGCGCGTAATAGATGTAGAACAGCTGGACCAGCAGGGGAATGCCGCGGACCACTTCCACATAGGTGGAGGCGATGAGGTTGAACACCCTGTTGCGCGAAAGCCGTCCAAGGCCGGTAATCAGCCCGATGACGAGGGACAGCAGGATGGAAAGGATGGTCACCTGAAAGGTGACGAGCACACCGTCGGGCACGAAACGGAGAATATCCAGATACGGGTCCGGCTTGGTGACGCAGAGATAGGTAATGATGGCGAAGGCACCAAGAAACGCCAGCCACCAGGCATTGAACAGCCCGATGTCTCGCTTTCTGGGGATAGCCGCGCCGTCGCCGATGTCGATAGTGACATGCTTGCGTTCAGCCATTTGATTGCCTTGAAGGGTCTTGAAACGGTCCGGGTGCTGGAGGGCGGCCCGGACCGTCGGTCACGATATGGCGCGGCCTGTTAATTGCTGGAGAACCACTTGGCGTAGATGCGGTCGTACTCGCCGTTTTCCTTCACAGCCTTCAGGGCGCTGTTGAGGGTGGCGAGGGTGTCGCTGTCGCCCTTCTGCACGGCAAAGCCAAGGTATTCCGGCTCGTCCGGCACGATGAGGAAGGGCAGCGCGAGAGCGCCCTTGTAGTTGGGATTGGTCAGGGCGAAGCCCGCGGCCACGGCGTCGTCGCAGATGACGGCGTCCAGCCTGCCGTTGCGCAGGTCCTCAATGGCGAGGCCGACTTCGTCGTAGGATTTGCGCACGGCGTCGTCCACCTTCTTGGCGGCAAAGTAGCCCGTGGTGCCAATCTGCGCGCCAATGCGCTTGCCCACAAGGTCGGCCTCGGACGCGATGGCGGAACCCTTCTGCACCACCACGCCCTGCTTCACTTCAAAATAGGGGTCGGAAAAGTCCATCACGCGCTTTCTCTTGTCGGTGATGGAAACGGACGACGCGATGACGTCGTAGCGGCCGTTGGCAAGTCCGGCAAAGATGCCGTCCCATGCGGTGTTTTTGATCTCGGCGGTAAAGCCGCCGGCTTTGGCCATGGCGCGCACGAGTTCGGGGCAGAAGCCGACGATGCTCTTGTCGGCGTCGACCATCTCCATGGGCGGCCACGTGGCGTCGGACGCAAAGGTGATGGTGCGGGCCTGTGCGGCACCAGCCATCAGGGCGATTGCGGCGACGGTTAAGACGAACTTCCTCAACATGCGAAACCTCCGGTCTGGGTGGGACTGGCGGACACCAATCCCGGATGACGTGGAAAAGAACAGTGCAGGGGTGGGAGTGTTGCGAGTATACTGCCGTAAAACCCTCTGCATGATTATGGAATGGCATGACGTACTACGAATTGGCCGGAATTGACAAGTCTGTGATTGCGCAGATTCGCGATTTGTGGCCTGTTTTGCCAAAAATGAAAAATAGAGTGGTCACTCAACCAGAAAAAAAGCCGCGCAGTGCGCGGCCTTGTGGCGAAAATGGTTGTCCCGCAGGCGTTCTGCGGGGACGGGAGCGGGCTAGTCGGCGGCGCCACCCTCGCAGGTCTCGGCAAGGCCGAAGAAGCGGCGGGCGTTGTCGCCGGTAATGCGCCACAGTTCGGCGGGGTCCATGCCTTTGAGCTCCGCGATCTTTGCGGCGGTAAAGCCCACAAACGCGGGCTCGTTGCGCTTGCCGCGCCACGGTTCGGGCGCAAGGTAGGGGCAGTCCGTTTCGATGACCAGCCGGTCCAGCGGCAGGGCGGCAACGGCCTCCTGCACGGCCTCGTTCTTTTTGTAGGTGACCGGGCCGGGGACGGAGATGTGCCAGCCGTGGGACAACAGCTCCTCGGCAAGGTCGAGGCCACTGCCAAAGCAGTGCCACAGCACGGGGCGTCCATCAAAACCGGCATTCAGCAGGATGCGCACGGCGTCCTCGTGGGCGTCGCGGGAGTGAATGACCACCGGCCGGTCCACGGCCTTAGCCAGCTCCAGCTGCGCGCGGAAGGCGTTGAACTGGACCTCGCGCGGGGAGAGCTCGTAGTAGTAATCCAGCCCGATTTCCCCAACGGCTTTCACGCGCGGGTCATCTGTAATGATGCGGCGCATGGCCTCAAGGCGCGCGTCGGTGAGGTCCTTGGCATCCTGCGGGTGGATGCCGAGGATGTAGAAAATTTCGGGGTGCGCGGCGAACAGGGGCGTATTCTGCTCGTAGGCTTCCGGGCTGAGAAAAACGTGGCCGATGGCGCTGACGCCACAGGCGCGGGCGCGGGCGATGACAGCTTCAAGGTCGTCCGCGAACTTTTCAGAATCAAGGTGGGCGTGCGTTTCCACGCCGCCGCAGGGCAGGCCGAGGGATTCGGGTTCGGCCCGGTGTTTCTTCTTTGCCATGGTGCGTCTCCTTCGGCTGGCGGTGGTAGCACCGGCGCGTGCGGATGACAACCGTTCGCGCCGGGCCGCCGGGGCGGCGCTACAGGACGCGCCGCAGGCGGGGATTGGGGCGTTCGGCGCGTCCGGCCTTGGCAAAGGGCTGGCCCTCCACCTGCACAATGTCCGCTGTGGCAAAGTGCGCCGGGAACAAACTGCCAATGCCGATGGATTCAAACAGCCGACCATACCGGGATTCGCCCTCGGTAAAGGCGCGGACCTTATCCAGATTGCCAAAGCCGCTGGACAGGACGATGTTCACCCGCTCGTGCCCGGCGTCGTTGAGCGTGCCGCGCATGTGGCGGATGAACTCCACGGTGACGCCTTTGCCGGTCCAGTAGTCGCGGCCGTCAAAGGGCACGCCGCCCTGACCGAGGTTTTCTCCCGGCGTGTCAAAACGCACGCCCCACAGGCGTTCCCCAAGGGCGTCCGCCGTAGCGATGGCGTCGTCGGCCTCGCGGTTGAAGGTATCCACAAGGGCTACGCGCGGGATGGCGGCGTCCATGTGGCGGTCAAAGGCCTTGGCGGCTTCCATGGTGCCGACCTCGCGCCCATGGGCGTGGGCAATGGCCAGCACAAGGGCGTGGGGGATGGTGCCAACACCGCCGGCAAGCCCGGCCGCTTCGGCTCCGGCATCCGTGGCGCAGGCGTCAAAACCGCCGTCGATAGCGGCTTTGCTGATGGCGGCGTCCATGGTCCAATGCCAGTGGCGCGAGCCGAAATACATCAGCGACTTGTCCGGCAGCATCTCGCGGATGGCGGCGGCTTGCCGGGTGATGGCCGCAAGGTCCGGCTCCGGGCCGCCATTGCGAACGGATGTGGCCGAGGTGATGGCCCCCAGATAGAGCGTTTCCAGCTCAATGAAATCCTGCAACGGGCCTTCGATGCGCAGCAGCGTTTCCTGCGGGGCGTAGGACGCCCCTTCGGGCAGGGCGTGGACCGTCAGATTGGCCCCGCGCTGCGCGCTCAGGGCTTCAATCATGGCGACGGCTTCGTCTATGCCGTACACGTGCCCCGGGCCTTTGCGGATGAACACCTGCATAACCACGCGGGGACTCAGTCCCTCGCGCTCAAGGATGGTTTTGGAGCGCAGGAAATAGGCGTCAGTATATGGAACATGGCTTCCGGGCAGCCTGTGACACATGGTGTGGTCCTTTTGGATATTGTGTGGCGGTGGCCGTCTCGTCGTTGCGGGTATGCCGCAGGGGGCGTTACGGGCGCGGCCTAGGTGGCAAGGCGCTCCCAGATGCGCCGGGCGCTCTGGCGCTGGTTGTCCACGCTGTAGTGCCGGGCCGTGGCAAGCGCGGCGTCCCGTACTGTGCGGGAGAATGCCGTCCCCCCGGCAGCGTGCTCCACGGCCTGCTCCAGCGCCAGCGCGGCGGCGGTGACGTCGGCGTCGGCAACGAACAGGCCGTTGCCGCCCCACGGCGTGTCGCGCAGGGGAAACCATGGGCGGTACGCGCCGGGGTGGTCGGCGGCTTGCCGCATATAGTCGAAACCGCCCAGACCTGCAAATCCCACACAGAACGCGCCGCTGGCCATGGCTTCCAGCGGGGGGAGGGGGCAGCCTTCGGGGTACCCAGTTGCCAGAAAAATATCACTGCGGCGCAGGCGTTCCGCCACCTGTGCGGGCGGCAGGCCGTCAATGGCGTCCCACGCAATGGCCGGGCCGCCGCGCCGCGCTGTGCGGGCGGTGACGATGTCCCGTATCGCGCGGGCGTGGGCTTTGTTCTTTCGCGGCATGTAGGCGACACGCACCGTCTTTTTGCTTCCGCGCGGCGCGTCTTCCCCGCTGGGGGCTGGGTGGAACAAATCAAGATCGATGCCCGGACGCAGGACAGGAGCGTCCACGCCAACACTCTCCTGAATGAACCATGCCACAGGGTCGGACACCGCAAGAAACGACACGGGCAGCCGGTCCCACGTTACCCCGCTTGGCAGGGACGAAAACAGATACGCCCAGTTTTGCACGTAGACCATGCACCGCGCTCCGGCGTTCAGGCCCGGCGCAAGGCTGTTGACCCAGCCCTCCGGCACCAGCCAGATGTCCTCTTCCCGCAGCGTCACATCGTCAAACAGCGTCACAGGCACATTCTGCGAGATGGGCGGAGACCAGAACTGCGTACTGCGCGGAACCAGCGAAACGGCAAACCCTTGCTCGTGCAGGTGGGCGGCCAGTTGGTGCAGGACGGCAAGGCCGCCAGTGGGCTTCGACAGCGGGGGCAGAACGATGAACGTTGTGGTCATGCGGCGTCCTTGGCTGTGGTGGCGTGAGGGAGGGCACTGCGCAGGAGTCGTCGTATCGCGAAAAGCCCAAGGATGGGAAGCGCCACCGAAAGCATGGCGCTCTCGCGCAGTATATACGAAACATACACAAGGTTGATGGCGATGAGCGTGGTAAACAGGTGGGCCTTATCGATGCACGGGGCGTCGTCCTTGGGGCCAAAGCGGCAGGACAGAGGAAATTGGGCCGCGGCCACCAGCGCCACACAGCCCATCACCGCCGCGCCGCGCAGTTGCATGACGAGGCCCAGCAGGTCGTACTGCTTAAGTCCGAAGGCCGCCGCACCAAGGAGAAAATATCCGTTCACACCCAGCAGGATGCCGTCTGGCCTTGTCCGCAGCAGGCAGGCCGCAGCGGTGACCGTCACGCCCGCGCCGCCCGCGGCAAAATACACCGTACGCCAGTCGGTCCCGCCGGGACCATAGCGCAGCAGGAGCGCGGCAAAGATGAGGGCTGGGCACAGTTGCAGGAGAAAGGCAATTCGATTTCGCATCGGTGCGACATACCCCGTCCCTTTCGGTGGCGCAAGGCGTCTCTCCCGCCGGGACCGTGCGCGTAGTGTCTGCCCCGGCGTTTCCCGCCGCCGTCAGCGCAACTGCCCCAATTCCTTTATAAAGATATGGGCGTGGTATTTCTTGCGGCGCAATGCAGTAGCGCGCCGTGATAGAGTTGCCCTGCCCGTCAATCGTAACCCACTGTTATCAGAGCATTATCATTTGCTTGACGCACAACAGGCCACAGCATATCGTCCCCCATTCATTTCATAGAACGAGGCTGGTGTTTCGACGTAGGGCTGGTGTGAAGCCGCAGTGGATCAGGGGAGTGTTCCACGGCGGTGTGCTTGCGCCTATGCGGAGACAGCCGCATCCAATGCGTAGGGAGCGATGCAGATACCGACATCACGAGAAATCGGCGCCATCAGTGTGGTGGCAGGAACGGCTATTGGCGCGGGCATGCTTGGTTTGCCCATGGTCATTGGCAAGCTGGGATTCATTCCGGCAACCGTCATTATGCTCGTCATCTGGGGCCTTGCGGTGTATTCCGCGCTGCTTCTGCTTGAGGTGAACCTGCGCATCGGTGCGGGGAAGAACTTCAACGATATGGCGCATACCGTGCTCGGCCGTGGCGGCCAGATTGTTGCCACAGGAAGCATGATCTTTTTGCAGTTTGCCCTGCTGGTCGCCTATTTGACCGGATTTGGCGAGCTGATTGCCCAGACCGTGACCACGCAAGGGCTGGAACTGTCCGCCCAGAGCGGCGCGCTGTATTTTGCCGTGGCCGCCTATGTCATTGTCTTCATCGGCACACAGATGATTGTCCGCGTGAACCAACTGCTCTTTTTCGCCATGATTGCGGCCATGGTCACCGCCCTGTTTAGCCTTGTGCCCGGTGTGGACGTTGGCAACCTGCAAAGCGGCAGCGTGGAGCAGGGCATCATCGTGGCGAGCCTGCCCGTGCTGTTTACGTCTTTTGGCTTTCACGCCAGCATCCCCAGCATTATCAAGTATCTGGATGCGCCGGTGCGCAAGCTGCGCCTTGTCACTGTCGTTGGCAGTGCTTTGCCGCTTGTGTGTTACCTCTTTTGGATTTTCGTCTCCATCGGCGGCACCACGCCCGAGAGCCTGCACGCCATGAGCAGTGTAGACTCCCTCGTGGCAACCCTCGCCGCCGGGTCCGGGTGGTTGCAGACCATTCTCTCCGCCTTTGCCTCCCTCGCGCTGCTCACGTCCTTCTTCGGTGTGGCGCTCGCCATGTACGACCTGCTGGCCGAAGTCTGCAAAATGCGCGAAACCGTCCTGCACCGCGCCATCACCACCATGATGGTTTTTCTGCCGCCCCTCGTTGCGGCCCTGCTGTGTCCCGGCCGGTTCATTCAGGCCCTCGCCCATGCTGGCGCGGCCCTCGCCATTCTTGCCATCTTCCTGCCGTGTGCCATGGCCTGGAAGCTGCGGCATCAGGATAAAGCCCAGACGCGCGTCTATCAGGTGCCCGGAGGAACTCCGGCCCTTGTGCTCGCCGTCCTTTTCGGGCTGGTTATCGTCACGGCAAACTACGTCTAGTAACGACTCTCCGGGCCGTCGCGTCATCGCGGCGGCCCGGTTTGCTTTTGGTCTCCGCACGCGAGTGTGGCGGAGCGTGCGCTGGTTTTCGCAGTATCCCAGCCACGCCGTCATGTTCGTGGCAGGGCGGCCAAAGCTTTGCAAGGCGCAAAGCGCCGCGCATGACAGCGCACAGGCCTGCGCCCGTAGCGGCCTATGTTTCGTGTACTGCGCTGCAACAGGCCCGTTCTGAGTGAGCATTTGCTCATGCCGTTGTCTGTATCGTGTGGCGCCGCGCATTGAAGAAGGCAGGACGGCCACTGTAGCGCCTCATCCCGCATGCTGAGTATTGCGTGAGTTCATACA
>NZ_JBUDSW010000162.1:0-8432 GCF_054921475.1 Desulfobaculum sp.
GAGCAGGGCGCCCAAACACAAAGCGCCGCCCACCTCAGTAAGGCGGACGGCGCAAAAGAGCGAGAAAAGGCACTAGGCACTACATCTTGCGGAATGTCGCGCCAAAGAAAAACTCGCCGAGGGGGGTATCCTCCGGCGTGCGGAAGCGCGTCATCAGGGCGGCGTCCTTGGTGCGGCGCAGGAAGCCCTCCACCTGCTGCTCATTCTCCTGCGGAGTCATGGTGCAGGTCACATAGGCCAACATGCCGCCGGGGGCGACAGCCTGCCACGCTGTGTCGAGGATACTGGTCTGGAGCGCGGCAAGTTCCGCAAGGTCCTTGCGTGTACGGCGGTACTTGGCATCCGGACGGCGTGACAGCACGCCAAGACCGGAGCACGGCGCGTCAACCAGCACCACGGGAAAAGGCTCGGCAAAGGGCGCGGGCTCGTCCGCGCGCGCCTGTGCGACGGTCACGTCGTCAATGTCCTTGCCCGCCAGCAGGGCGCTGAGGCCACGCAGACGGGTGGGGCTTGGGTCGCTGGCCACAATGGGGCCGCCCCCAAGGCTGTGCAGAAAAAGGGCTTTGCCGCCCCGGCCACAACAGGCGTCCCACACAGGACGGGGCCAGTCCTTGGCGCCAAGGGCCAGCATGGCCTCCTGCCCTGCAGCGCTCTGGCGCACGGCAAAGCCGTCGCGCTCAGCGCTCAGGGCCTCGGGCGTGGGGGCACGCATGGCAAGGCCGGTGCCCATGGTGGCGAGGCAATCCTCCTGCGCCGCAAGCTGCTCATGCGCCGCCCGCGAAGCAGGGGAGGAAAAATCGAACCGCAGACCAAGGGCCGGAGCCTTCACCGACGCCGACAGCAGGGCAATGGCCTTGCGTTCGCCGTAGGCCTTGCGCCACAGCTTCACCAGCCACTTGGGGCAGGAGTAGTAGCGGCTGAGGAAGGTATCCCGGTCCGGCTTGTCCTGCCGGTAGTAGTCATGGGAGGTTGCCTCGGCTCCAAGGCGGCTCACGGCGCGCAGGACGGCGTTGGCAACGCCGGACAGCTTGGGCGTGATGTCCTTTTTCACATGCGTGACGCACCAGTCCACGGAAGCGTAGGCCGGAACGCGGTCGAGCATAAGAATCTCGAACGCGGCCACGCCAAGGGCGAGGCGCATGCGCCGGGGCGTTTTGCCGGGGGACTTGAGGTGGGAGTCGAGGATAAAATCAAGGCGCAGCCGCAAGCGCAGATAGCCATAGGCCAATTCCGTCGCCAGCGCGGTGTCGCGGGCGTCAATGCCGCCTGCGTCCCTGAGGGAGGTGATGGCGGCATCAAGGGCCGCCTGAATGTCAATGCCCTGATCAAGGCAAGCCGTCAGAGCGTCGATTGCCGCCAGTCGTGCTGGCGGCAATTGAGGTCGATATTTTCGTTTTTTGGTCATGATGGGTTACGCACCCGCCTCGGCCGTGGTGGAAAGAGGCTTCAGCGTGGGTGAAGGTTCGGGGGGCGACACCATAAAGCGCTGGAGCGCCTTCTCCACCAGCGCGGTGGAGACCTGCGTATCCAGACAAGGCCCGTGGGGGCGCTCGTTCATGACACCGTAGGTTGGGATGGGGTAGGTGTCCTGAATGCCGCTGGCGAGGTCGCGTTCACAGGCGACGGCCAAGATGAGTTTCGGCCGCGTCTGCACCACGATGCGCCGCGCAATGGTCCCGCCGGTGGCAATTGCCATATGCACGCCATACCGCTCGGAAAGTTCAAGAAGGTCTTTGATGGGGCATTTGCCGCACCGCTTGCAGTTGTTCATGTCATAGGTCAACCGCATGTCGCAGCGGCTGTTCTGCAGGCAGTGGGGCAAAAGGAGCAAAATGTCATCGGCCTCGTAGCGCGAGGCCTCGTTCCGCACCAATTCGTTATTCACCTTAATGAACGAGGAACGCACGCGCCGCTTGGAAATGCCAAGGGCTTTGCCCAGCAGCACCATAAGCGGCAAAAACAGCTTGATGGTCAGGCCGTGCAGACGCCGCGTATACGGCAGACTGCGGCCCACAAGAATATTCAGCACAAGGCCCAGCCCAGCCCACAGCACGCCGCCAACGGCAACGGCCACAACCGCGCCCACAAGCCACGGCATAATGGGATGGATGGAGGTCAGCCCCACATAGGGCACGTACCACAGCAAAAGCAGCACAGCGCTCACAAGCACGGAGGCCAAAGAAATAAGACCGATGAACAGCCGCTTGCGCTCCCGGCTGACCTCTCGGTCCGTCGCGTCAAAATCCTTCAGGTCGTTCTGCTGGTGGGTCATTCCTCTCCCTGCGCCTTGTGGCGTGTCCCGTGCTAGTGGCATGAATTCAGGGACATACCACCAACAGCCCCGGCAAAAGTCAAGCTCCGGGGCCTACTCCGCGCAGCGGTTCAAGTAGCCGCAGCAAAAGCCTTCGGCCGTCATGCACTTCTTGCCGGCGGGCTTCACCGCTGCGGCAAGGTACACGTTGTCCGCGCAGGCAATGGCGAGCTTCCCGTCAACATCGCCGATGATGGTTCCCGGTTCGGGGTTGCCGTACTCCTCAAGGGAGGGGCCGACTTCGCCGGGAGTCAGGGCAATGCGCAGGGGCTTGTCGCGGTCTGGCGCGCACCAGAAGAAGTACGCCCCCGGCCACGGATGCATGGCGCGGGCGCGGTTGTGCACGTCCTGTGCGGGGCGGGTCCAGTCCAGTTCGCCCTCGCTTTTGGACAGCTTGGCCGCGTAGGTCGCCTTGTCCTCATCCTGCTTGATGCGGCGCAGCGTTCCGGCAACCATGGCGTCCAGTGTTTCCACCAGCAGTTTGCCGCCAAGCTCGGCCAGCTCGTCGTGCAAAATTTCCGCGGTGTCGTCCTTGCCTATGGCAAGGGCCCGCGCCTTCAGGATGTCGCCGGTGTCCATGCCCTTGTCCATCTGCATGATGGTCACGCCGGTCACATCGTCGCCATGTAAGATGGCGCGCTGGATGGGCGCAGCGCCGCGATACTTGGGCAGCAGGGAGGAGTGCACATTCACCGCGCCATGCGGAGCAATGTCCAGCACGGCCTGCGGCAGAATGAGACCATAAGCGGCAACCACCAGGACGTCCGGGCGCAGGGCGGCCAGTTCGTCAATGGCGGCGGAGTCCTTGAAGTTGACGGGCTGGTAGACGTCCCATCCCTGCTCAAGGGCCAGCTGCTTCACCGCGGAGGGCTTGCAGACCTGTCCCCGGCCACAGGGGCGGTCGGGCTGGGTGTACACGCCCACAATCTCACCGCCGTCCCACGCAGCAAGATGCTCAAGGGACGTGCGGGCAAAATCGGGCGTGCCCATGAAAACTATGCGGAGTGGCGTTTTTTCTGTCGAACCCATTTTTTCACTTTCTTGTCGTACAAGGACCGCTTGAGGCGGCTTAAATGGTCGATGAACAGCACGCCTTCGAGGTGGTCGATCTCGTGCTGCAGGCAGATGGCCAGCAGGCCGTCGGCCTCGATGTGGACAGGGTTGCCCTCAAGGTCGGTGGCGTCCACGGTGATGTTTTCCGCACGCGTGACCTTGCCACGCAGTCCGACAACACTCAGGCAGCCCTCTTCGGACTCCACCTCGCCCTCGCGGGTGGTGATGCACGGATTCACGAGGATGCGCAGGTCGCTGCGGTCATTGGGGCCGGTGATGTCCACCACCACAAGGCGGCAGCTTTCGCCCACCTGCGGCGCAGCAAGGCCAATGCCGTCGCCTTCGTACATGGTTTCGGCCATGTCTTCGGCAAGGGCACGGATTTCTGGCGTAATCTCGGTAA
Source organism: Desulfobaculum sp. (assembly GCF_054921475.1). Taxonomy (NCBI): domain Bacteria; kingdom Pseudomonadati; phylum Thermodesulfobacteriota; class Desulfovibrionia; order Desulfovibrionales; family Desulfovibrionaceae; genus Desulfobaculum; species Desulfobaculum sp. The sequence continues at coordinate 3,768 of NZ_JBUDSW010000162.1, forward strand.
TCTCGGCCGCCTTTTCGGCAAGGACCGGCTCCGGATACGTGACGATTTCTCTTTTCATAGCAGTGTCCCGACGTGCCGGACGCCCGGGATGGGGTAACGCTTCCGCCGCACGTGGCGGCGGAAGCGGTTCCGGCTAGTTGCTGGGTTTCTCCCGCAGCTTGATGCCAAGCTCGCGCAGCTGCGCGGTGGCAACGGTGCTGGGGGCTTCGGTCATCAGGCACGTCCCCCTCTGGGTCTTGGGGAAGGCGATGACCTCTCTGATGGACTTCGCGCCCGTCAGAATCATAATAAGTCTGTCCAGACCAAAGGCAATGCCCCCGTGCGGCGGAGCGCCATATTCCAGCGCCTCAAGCAGGAAGCCGAACTTCTCCTGCGCTTCCTCTTCGCCAATGCCGAGGGCCTCAAACATGCTGGCCTGCACTTCACTGGAGTGGATGCGAATGGAGCCGCCGCCAACCTCATGGCCGTTGATGACCATGTCGTAGGCGTTGGAGCGCACCTTGCCGGGATCGGTCTTCAGAAGCTCAATATCGTCCGGATGCGGGGCCGTGAAGGGGTGGTGCAGCGCCGCGTAGCGCTTGGACTCGTCGTCCCATTCCAGCAGGGGGAAGTCCGTCACCCACAGGGCGTTGATGGCTTTCTCGTCGATGAGGCCCATCTGCTCGCCAATGCGCAGGCGCAGGTTGCCCAGCGCCGCGTTGACCATGTCCGCAGGACCGGCCTGGAAGAACACAATATCGCCCGGCTCAAGGCCAAGCGCCTCGGTGAGGCCCTTGCGCTCGTCGTCGGACAGGAACTTGGCAATGGGGGACTGCCAGTCGTCTTCCTTCACCTTAATCCACGCCAGACCCTTGGCGCCGTAAATCTTCACGAACTCGGTGTGGTCGTCGATTTCCTTACGGCTCATGGTGGCGCCGCCCTTGACGGTCATGGCCTTGACCAGCTCCGCCGTGGCAAACAGGCGGAACTCGGAGCCCTTCACAACGTCGGTGACGTCGGTGAGCAGCAGCTCAAAGCGGGTATCCGGCTTGTCCACGCCGTACTTGTCCATGGCCTCGGCGTAGGTCATACGCGGGAAGGCCTCGGGCAGGTCCACGTCCAGCACGTCCTTGAACATGCGGCGGGCCATGCCTTCGCCCATCGCCATAACCTGCTCGTGGTCCACAAAGCTCATCTCGCAGTCAATCTGCGTGAACTCGGGCTGGCGGTCGGCGCGCAGGTCTTCATCGCGGAAGCAGCGTACAATCTGGTAGTAGCGCTCCATGCCTGCCACCATCAGCAACTGCTTGAACAGCTGGGGAGACTGCGGCAACGCATAGAACTGGCCCTGATTCACACGGCTGGGCACGAGGAAGTCGCGCGCGCCCTCGGGCGTGCTCTTGGTCAGGATGGGCGTCTCGATGTCGAGGAAGCTCAGCTCGTCCAGATAGCGGCGCACGCTCTGCATGGCCTTGTGGCGGATGATGAAATTCTTGGCCAGACGCGGGCGGCGCAGGTCGAGATAGCGGTACTTGAGGCGCAGGTTCTCCGTCGCCTCCACACGGTCCTCAATGCCAAAAGGCGTGGTGCGGCACGTGTTCAGCAGCTTCCAGTCCGACACCACAACTTCAATCTCGCCGGTGTGCAGATTGGAGTTGGCCATGCCCTCGGGGCGCAGGCGGACGCGGCCCTTGATGGCAAGGACATATTCGGTGCGCAGGATGTGCGCGGTCTTGTGGGCCTCTTCGTTCTCCTCGGGGGAGAAGACGACCTGCGTCAGGCCTTCACGGTCGCGCATGTCGATAAAGATCAGGCCACCGTGGTCGCGGCGGAACTGCGCCCAGCCCATAAGCAGGACTTCGTCACCCACGTTTGCCGCGGTGAGTTCGCAGCAGGAGTGGGTGCGCACCCAGTCGCCCAGCGGCTGGATGTATTGCTGATGCTCCATCTGAATATCAGAGGACTCGCTCATGAAAATTACCTACCCTTATAAGAAAATCTTGCGCCGGTGCATCCGGCGCAGCGTTGTCAGTGTACTACGGCGCGATTATTTTTTCGCGGCAAGGTGGGCGCACACGTCAGCCAGCGCAACGCGCTCCTGCTCGCCGCCCTCAAGGTCCTTCACCGTCACTTCGCCTGCGGCCAGCTCGTCCGTGCCAAGCAGCAGGCACCAGCGCGCGCCGGACTTGTTCGCGGCGCGCAGGCGGCTCTTCATGCTGCCCTTGGTGAATCCGGCTTCGCCGGACAGACCAGCGGCGCGCAGCGTCTGCGCCAGCGTCAGTGCGGGAGTGGACCCGTTTTCGTCCAGAACTGCGACGTAGAAGTCCTGCCCCTCGGTCTGCATATCGCCCAGCAGCAGCGCAAGGCGCTCCATGCCGATGCCAAAGCCCGTGGCAGGCAGGTCTGGACCGCCCAGTTGCTTGATGAGGCCATTGTAGCGGCCTCCACCAGCAACAGCAGTCTGCGAGCCAATGTCCGAGGACGTCACCTCAAACGTCAGCCCCACGTAGTAGTCAAGGCCGCGCACCAGGCGCGGATTGTGCGTATACTCCACGTTCATGGCGTCGAGGATGCCCTTGATCTCTTCAAAGTCGCTACGGCACGAATCGCACAGGTGGTCCGTGATTTCAGGAGCGCCCTGGGTCAGTTCGCGGCACCGCTCGACCTTGCAGTCCAGCACACGCAGAGGATTGGTATCGACGCGACGACGGCAGTCGTCACAGAGTTCCTCCTTGTTCACGTGGCTGAAGAACTCCTTCAATGCCTCGCGGTGCGCAGGGCGGCAGTCATGGCAGCCCAGCGAATTGATTTCAAAGGACAGCTTCCTCAGGCCCAGCGTGCGCAAAAACGCATTGAGCATCAGCAGAAGCTCGGCGTCCGCCTGCGGCTCGCTTGCGCCAATCATCTCCACATCCAACTGGTGGAACTGGCGCATGCGGCCCTTCTGCGGGCGCTCGTAGCGGAACATGGGGCCAAAGGTGAACAGCTTCGACACAGCCTGCGAGGCGTGGAGCTTGTTCTCAATGTAGGCCCGCATCAGTCCTGCGGTGGCCTCCGGGCGCAGCGTCAGGGAACGGCCCTTGCGGTCCGGGAAGGTGTACATCTCCTTCTGGACCACGTCCGTCTCCTCACCGATGGAACGGGCAAAAAGCTCCGTCTTTTCCATGATGGGGATGCGTACCTCGCGGTAACCGTAACGCGAGAAGACCTCGCGCGCGGTCCGCTCCATGAAGGCGAACTTGTCGCTCTCGGGCGAGAAGAGGTCTGCTACGCCCTTGATTTTTTGAATCTTGCTCATTGCTCTAACGTCGATTCGTTCAGGATTTGAAGGGACTCGGCGCACCCCTTGGATGCGCGCGGGCTAAGCCGATAGGCAGTAGTCCATACGCCGTGAAATGTCAAAAGCGTCAGCGTACGCAAACGCACCGCAAGACGCCCGCCGCGCGCCGCATTCACACCGCGCAGGGCGCGCCCTGTACGGCGCCGCCAATGCACCACGCAACCTCGCCAATTCTATTTCGGAAGTTCCCGGCTCGTCGGGAGAAGCAGAAGTGCCCCGCGCCCCTACGTCGTTCCGCACGGACGCGCGCTAAAGGCCATCAGCGGCGTAAGCGGTTTGCCGCCAGTAAAATCAAGCCGCACAGCGCAAAATGCGCCAACACCATGCGGATACACCAGCCTGTTCAGCACCGTCCACGGCCGCCGCCCACGCCACGTTTTCGGCGGCCCCGGCAGCACGGACCCCGCCTCCTCCGGCAACACGCCAAGAGCATTGCCCAGCATCCGGCGCATATCCAGCGGCGAGAACCAGCGCGCCCGCGCAAGCCGCCCGCCACGCCCATTGCGCCCCGGACGGCCAACCAGCAGCCAATACAAGCTCCATTTATTCAAATAACACACAATCATACCGTGGCGCGTTACCCGCGCGGCCTCGCGAAGCACCGCCTCGGGGTCCTCGCAAAACTCCAACACGTTCATCACCACAGAAAATTCAAATTCGTTGTCGTCAAACGGCATATGGTCCGCCTGACCAACATGGTACGCCGCACGCGCGCCCATGCGCCGACGCGCCGCGCCCAGCATCTCCGGCGCAGCGTCCAGCCCCGTCACATCAAAGCCAGACTCCCACATGGACTTCAACATCATGCCCGGGCCGCACCCAACATCAAGCAGGCGCTGCCCACGGCGCGGCCATGCAGAAACCAAACGCTCCACAAGGCGGCGCTCCTGCGAAAAGGCAAACGCCCCCTCCGCAGTCTCAAACCACTCCTCGTAGCTCGCAACAGCTTCCCTGTCCCAACGCTCCGACATTTCGCCTCCGCTTCGTGCCCGCTTGGGCGCCACAATCATATGCCGATTCAGTCACTTCCCTCGGTTCTATGACAACTTCAACAGGAGCGCAATGCGCCCGCAATGTTCATCATCATAAGCCGGTGACGGTGGTGAAGCGGGGAGGCAGGAGCGAGCGTGGGAGAAGATTCGTCTCTGTGACTTGAGTTCGTAGGGCGTTCGGCCTGAAAAAACGACAGGGCTAAGAGATAAAGATAGCCTCCGGCGGGTTAAGGACTACCGTCCTTGTATATTGACCCTCAAGCCGAAGGCGGAGAAAAAAAGGAAGCCGCCTCCATGACTGGCATGAAGGCGGCTGTTGCGGCAGACCGTACGTCCTTGAGTAATGAGCTCGTT
>NZ_JBUDSW010000163.1:0-8405 GCF_054921475.1 Desulfobaculum sp.
GTGCGGGGGTGTGTTCCGGGGTGGGATTGATTGGACGCAGAGCGGGGACGCTGGGCGGAGGGCCGGAGGGCGCAAAAAAGGGCGCGGTCGTCACGACGGCGCCCCTGTGGTCGGGTGTGGTTGCGTGCAGGCTATTTGTCCTGCTTGGCGGCTTCCTTGCGCATCTTCTTTTTGGCGAAGGTGTGCATCTTTTTGGCCTCGGAAAAGTCGGGCGACAGCTTCACCGCCATGGCGGCAACGCGGGCGACCTTGTCCCACTTCTCCCAGTCGATGTACAGGCGGCCGATGTTGAAATACAGCCCCGGGTCGTCTTTGGCGAGCTTCAGCGCCTTGACGTAGTACTTCTCGGCCATGTCAAAGCGGTTCATCTTGCGCAGAACCATACCCACGCGGTTGTACAGGTGGGCGGACTCCGGAAATTCCTTCAGCGCCTGCGTCAGGTATTCCAGCGCGTCCTCGTGGCGCTCGGCCTTGAGGAGCAGTTCGGCGATCTGGGTCTTCAGGTCCGTATCGTCGGAAAATTGCAGAACCAGCTTGTCAAAGACGAACTTGGCGTCCTTGAACTTTTTGCGTCCCAGCAGTTCCTTACCACGGGCAAGGCCCGTGACCTTTTGCTCCTCAATGGCGGCCAGCAGCTGCTTGGCCTCGTCCACGGCGCTGCCCTGAAGGTCTTCGAGCAGTTCGCGCAGGGTGCCCATGAGCTGCTTTTCCTGCCCCGCGTTGTATTCCAAAACCATGGGGCAGACTTTTTTGAATTCGGCGTCGTTGTTGAGGGTGTACAGCGCTTGTTCCACGCTGGTGCCGAATTCTTTCTTCTCATGTGCCATGAGCGGCGTGCGCAGGATAATGCCGATGGCGTCGTGCAGGCTGACAATGGCCGGAAGGAGCTTCTTCTGCTTGAGATAGCGTTGAATGCCGGAAAGTTGCGATCGTGCTTTGATGAGCTCGGTGGACATGCCGTTTCCTTGTCTGAGTGTCGGATGTCTTTCAGATGTAGGGGAAAAATGGGCCGGATGCAAAGCGAGTTTCAGCGTTCACACGCGATTTTGTGGCGGCGGCGGGGGAAGGTGCTGCCAGTATTGGCAGTTCCGTCAAAAGTGCTTGATGACGGGCCTTTTTTCCGCGCCGCGGGCAAATCGCGTGTGAACGCTGGGGCTTACGTTGTTACACTCCGGCGTGGGTGCGAATGAGTTCGCGGAAACGGGGGAAGAAGTACTGGCTGTCGTGCGGACCGGGCCCGGCTTCCGGGTGGTGCTGGATGGCCAGAATGGGCTTCGTGGTGTGGCGGAAGCCCTCCAGAGTGTTGTCGTTGAGGTTGATGTGCGTCACCTCGATGTCCTGCACCCCTTCCATGTCCACACAGAAGCCGTGGTTCTGGGAGGAAATTTCAATGCGGCCGGTGGTGAGGTCCTTGACCGGGTGATTCACGCCGTGGTGGCCGAATTTCAGCTTGTAGGTCGTGCCGCCGAGGGCCTGACCAAGAATCTGATGACCAAGGCAGATGCCCGCAAGGGGGTAGTTGTTTGCCAGCGTGGTGACGGTGCCGATAACGTCGCCAAGGGTGGCCGGGTCGCCGGGACCGTTGGACAGGAACACGGCGTGGGGCTTCACGGCGTCCACCTGCTGGGCGGTAAAGTGCGGGGGCACGACGAGCAGGTCCAGCCCCTGTGCGGCGAGCAGGCGCAGGATGTTCCACTTCACGCCAAAGTCGTAGACCACAACCTTGGGGCCGTTTCCGGGCCAGTCGTAGGTGCCGTCGGCGGCGATGGAGACGGTGCGCGGGGCGCCGTCCATCCATGTGTACGGCTCCTTGGGCGCGACGCGCTCGGCAAGGTTCTGGCCGTCCATGGAGGGCAGGGCCTTGGCGCGTTCCACCAGCTCCTCGGGGGTGACGTCGTCCGTGCTGATGATGGCGCGCTGCGCGCCGTGCAGGCGGATGTGGCGGGTCAGGGCGCGGGTGTCGATGCCCTCAATGCCCATGACGCCATGCTCCGTAAGGTAGTCCGGCAGGGACATCTTGGAGCGCCAGTTGCTGGGGACCTTGCAGCATTCCTTAACGATGAAGGCCTCGACCCAGACGCGCGAGGATTCGACGTCTTCCAGATTGACGCCGTAGTTCCCAACAAGGGGATACGTCATGCAGACCATCTGTCCGGCGTAGGAGGGGTCCGTGAGGACTTCCTGATAGCCGGTCATTCCAGTGTTGAAGATGGCCTCGCCGCCAGCATTCCCGGCGCCGGTGAAGGAGCGGCCCTCAAACCAGGTGCCGTCTTCCAGGGCTAAAATGGCTTTCATCAGTTGTTCTCCGATAACGCGTTGATGACTTTTTCGATGTCCTCGGGACGGTCCACGCCGTGCGTGCGAAATTGCGTGGGCACGACGTAGATGGGGATATCATTCTCAAGCAGGCGTAGTTGTTCCAGCTTTTCCTGCCGTTCCAGCTCGCTTTGGCCAAGGGCCACAAAGCGGCGCAGGGTGCGCATGCGGAAGGCATACAGGCCGATGTGACCCCAGTAATTCCCCTCGCCGCCATCGCGCAGGTGAGGGATGGGGGCACGGGAAAAATACAGCGCAGAGCCGCTTCTGGTCCAGACGACCTTTACTTGGTCCGGGCTGGCCGCTTCCTCGGCGGTAATCTTGGTGGCAAGGGTGGCCACGCGGATGTTCGGGTCCGCAAAGGGCTCCACCAGTTCGGTCAGCATGGCTGGCTCAAGCAGGGGTTCGTCGCCCTGAATGTTCACCACCACGGCGTCGTCCGGGACGGAGAGGTTCTCTGCCGCCTCCAGCACGCGGTCTGTGCCGCTGGTGTGCTCTGTGCCCGTCATAACCACGGGCACGTTGAACTTGCAGGCTTCGGTATAGATGCGGGAGTCGTCCGTGGCGAGGACGACTTTGCCGAAAAGGGGGCATTGAATGGCGCGCTGGTACACGTGCCAGAACATGGGGCGGCCCAGAATGTCCGCCAAAGGCTTGCCCTCGAAGCGGGACGAGGCGTACCGCGCGGGGATGATGCCGTAACAGGGAGGAAGCTGTGGCATTACAGATACCTGGTGATGCAGTCCACCGCCGACCGCGTGCCGCCCTGCCGCGCGCCGATGTATTCTGCGGCGCGGCGCTGCACGGAGTCCTGCGGTTTGGGACGGTTCAGGTTCTTGATAAGTGTGGCCGCAAGGGTGCGGGCGTCCGGGACCTCGGTGACGAGGCCACTGTCCACGATGTCGCGGCCGATCCAGTCAAAGTTCTTCCAGTGCGGGCCGATGACGGGCGAAACCCCGTGGGTGAGCGGCTCTAGGAAGTTCTGACCTCCCAGCGGGCGCAGACTGCCGCCCACAAAGACGGCGCGCGCAAATCCGTAGGCCGCGCCCAGCTCGCCGAAGGTATCCCACAGGATGGGCGTCCCCGGAGGCGGTGCTTCGGAAAGTTGCGAGCGCAGGACAACGGGCAACCCGGCTTCATACAGGGCTTTCGCCCAAAAGTCGAGCCTGTGCATGTGCCGGGGAAAAACAGCCAGATTCGTCTTGGGCCGCGCCTCGTGCACCAGCGTTATGGCCTCCATCACCTCGGCTTCCTCTTCCTGCCGGATGGAGCCGAAAACGGCCGTGGAGGTTTTGCCGCCAAGGATGCGCGCTACGGGTGTGTCCTTGTGCGCCTGCTGGGGTGTGGTGGGGCAGCGGTCAAACTTGATATTGTTCATGCCGCCGACGCGGTCCTCGCCAAAGACGAGGGAGAAGCGCTGGCGCGCCGCGCCGTTGATGGCAAGGATGCGCTCTGGTGCAATGTCCTGCAGCAGGTCCTGCACGGCAAGGTAGCCGGGAAGGCTGCTGGCGCTCATGCGGCCGTTGACCACCAGCACCGGGATGTCGTGCCGCTTTGCGGCGGCGAGCATGCCGGGCCAGAGTTCGGTTTCCAGCGAAACGATGACGCGGGGGCTGAAGCGCTGCATGGCCGTGTTCATGAGCATGGGCATGTCCAGCGGAAAGTACGCCAGCCGCGTTGCCAGCAGGTTGTTCTTTTCGGCTTCGTCTGCGGCCTGCTGGAGGATGTCCATGCCCTGACTGGTGCCGGTGGTAATCAGCACACGCAGGGGCCTGTCGTCCGGCAGAGCCAGCAGAATCTCACGCGCGAGGTAGGCCTCGCCCGCTGATGCGGCCTGCATCCAGATGTCCACGGGGCCTTCGGGGCCGGAGAGGAGCATGCGTTCCTGCCAGCCCTGACGCATGCGTCTCGACAGGGCAAGGGCCGGAAGGGCAAGGGGCCAGACAGCACTGTAGAGGCCGAGTGCGGCTCGGGTTTTCATGGTGAGTGTCATAGGCTCTCTAGGCTAGCGGGACAGACCGAGGTCGATGAGTCTGGCGATGAGGTCGTCGAAGGAGTATCCGGCCTCGGCGGCGGCCTGCGGCACAAGACTGGTGGCCGTCATTCCCGGCAGGGTGTTCATTTCAAGCAGGTAGGCGGCGTCGTCCGTGACGATGAAGTCGCCCCGGCTGTAGCCGTACAGGCCAAGGGCCTTGTGCGCGGCGAGAGTGGCCTTGCGGATAGGCTCCGCCACGCTCTCGTCGATGGGCGCGGGGCAGATTTCCTGCGCAACGCCGGGCTTGTATTTGTTTTCGTAGTCAAAGAACGCCGCGCTTTCGTTGGGCTGAATCATAATCAGGGGCAGGGCCTCGTCGCCAAGGATGGCGCAGGTGACTTCCTTGCCCTTCATGAGGGGTTCCAGCAGCGCCTCCTGCCCAAGGTCGGCAATGGTGGCCAGCGCGGGGGCGAGGTCGGCGTGGTCGGTGACCATGCTCATGCCAAGGCTGGAGCCGCCAAGGTTGGGCTTGGCAAACAGCGGCAGGCCGATGCTGGGCGTCCAGTCGGCGCCGGGCTTGTCGGTGACCAGCTCCCAGTCCGGCGTCAGGATGCCATGCTCGCGGAACACGCCCTTGGCCGCTGCCTTGTGCAGGGCAAGAAAGGACGCCGCGGGGCCGGAGCCTTGGTAGGGGCAGCCGATGGTATCCAAGATGGCCTGAACAAGGCCGTCTTCGCCGGGAGCGCCATGCAGGTTGATAAACGCAAAATCGTGGGCGCGGGCGGTGGAGATGAGGGAGTCGAAGGACGCGGAAAGATCGAAGAACGTGACGTCATGACCAAGGCGGAGCAGGGATTCCTGCACGGCCTTGGCACCGCTGAGGGAGACGGCGCGCTCAGTCGACCAGCCTCCCGCTATCAAAAGTACACGCATTGAGATTGACCTCGAGGTGTTCGTTTAGGCTTTTTTCAATGGCCATGGTCTGCTGCATGGAGCGTTCTATGCGGCTTCGGGCCATTTCGCTCTTGCCGTATCGTTCAAGGATGTCGGCAAAACGCACGCCAAGGGGCACGATGGCATCGTGCCGCACGCGCTTATCGGCGTAGAGCACGACAAGGGGCAGAAAGTAACGGACGACGTCCACGGTGTAGGGCCACCATACGTGGTGCAATACGCCCTGCGACAGCAGCGGGTTGCCGGTGTGCTCCATGGCCCACGCCGCACCCAGCTGGCTGTGATGGCCGCCGTGCTCGATGCAGTAAATTTTGGCGATGTCGTGGAGCAGGGCGGAGGCGCGGACAAGGCGCACCGCGGGCTGGCCGTCAATAAGGCCGCGCTGGGCTGCGCGCTCTGCTATGGCGGTGGCAACGCGGGCCACCTGCCGCGAGTGATTGCGGATGTGCTCCGGCATGCTGCGCAGGTCCCAATAGGCCGTGCAGGTGTCGTCGTCAGGAACAAAGAACTCGTCCGGCGTGAAGGGGACGGCAAGGTCCAATTCATCCGGGGTGGGGAGGAAATCCCTGCCTGTGCGCGAAGATGCCTTGGCTGTGCAGGCAGTTTCCTTGCTTGTGGATGAGCGCATGAAAACAGAATTCCTTGGGGAAAAACGGGTGGAGTCCGGCTTATGCCGAACGCGTAGTCGTTCTACCAGCCGAAGCTGGAAAAATAAAGGGTCCGCTTGTGCTTTGGGGGGCTTTCGTAGTATGCCCGAAATCTCCCGCAACAAGTTGAAATGAGCGGGGATTTCCCATGTTCCGGCCCTTTCGGGACCTCTGGGGGAACTGCAACCCGACCGGAAACCGGCGAAAGGATACGACTGTGAGTGTGCTCGACAAGTTCAGTGATCCGAAGCTCTGCCGCTCCCTTCTGGACAGGATTCATGCGGAGCTGGACGGTGAACTGCGATTTATGGAGGTGTGCGGCACGCATACAGTGTCCATCTTCCGCAGCGGCCTGCATTCGCTTCTGCCAGAGCGAGTAATTCATCTCTCCGGCCCCGGCTGCCCCGTGTGCGTCACGCACGAGAGCGAGGTCGCCCTGTATTTGGACCTTGCCGCGCGCGACGACGTCATCGTGGCGACCTTTGGCGACCTGATGCGCGTTCCCGGTCCCGGTGGGCGCAACCTCAAGGCCGCGCAAGCCGAGGGCGCAAGGGTGCAGGTCGTCTACTCGCCCTTCGACGCCATAAAACTGGCACAGGACAACCCGGACACCAAGGTCGTGTTCCTTGGCATCGGCTTTGAGACCACGGCACCCACCGTGGCCGCCACCGTGAAGATGGCGGAGCAGGCCGGATTGACCAATTTCCACGTCGTATCCTTCCACAAGCTGGTTCCGCCCGCGCTTGCGGCCCTTATGGCGGACCCGGAACTGCGTTTGGACGCCCTCATCATGCCCGGACATGTCACGTCCATCATTGGCCCTGCCGCGTACGGCTTCCTTGCCGACGAGTTCAAGCTGCCCGCCGTGGTCACCGGGTTCGCCCCGCTGGACATTCTGCAGGCGCTGCTGGAACTGGTGCGCCAGCGCAATGACGGACGCGCCGAGGTGGTCAACATGTACACCCGCGCCGTGCCCGAGGAAGGCAACCCCAAAGCCGTTGCCATCATGAACGAGGTCTTTGATACGGCGGACGCCCTGTGGCGCGGCCTTGGGAAGATTCCGGCCAGCGGGCTGGAGTTTGCGCCGCAATATGAGCGGTTCGACGCCAAAAAGGTGCTGGGCCTCACCCTGCATGAAGAGCCGCCCATCCCCGGTTGCCGTTGCGGCGAGGTTTTGAAGGGCAAGCTCGCCCCCAACAAGTGTCCGCTCTTCGGCAAGGCGTGCACTCCGGCAAAACCCGTGGGCCCGTGCATGGTCTCCACGGAAGGTTCCTGCGCCGCGTACTTCAAATACCATACGGAGCTCTAGAGCAATGAGCGATACGAAGGTTCTTCTGGACTATGGAAGCGGAGGCAAGGCCTCCCAGCGTCTCATCAGTGACCTCTTTAAGGCGAATTTTTCCAATCCGGTGCTGAACAAGCTCGACGACGCCGCATTTCTCGACATCGCCGGACCGCTTGCCATGAGTACCGACACCTTCACCGTGGACCCCATCTTCTTCCCCGGCGGTGACATTGGCTCGCTGGCCGTGCACGGCACCGTCAACGATGTGGCCATGCTGGGCGCGCGTCCGCTGTATCTGTCCTGTGCTTATATCATTGAGGAGGGGCTTGATTTTGAGGTGCTGGAGCGCATCGTCAAGTCCATGGCGCGTGCGGCGGAGAATGCTGGCGTGTCCATTGTGACGGGCGACACCAAGGTTGTGCCCAAGGGCATGGCGGACAAAATCTTCATCAATACCACGGGCGTTGGCACCATGCTGGCGGAAAACCACCCCAGCGGCGAAAGCGCGCGCCCCGGTGATGTGGTGCTGGTCTCCGGCACCATGGGCGACCATGGCCTGACCATCCTTGCCCAGCGCGAGGGACTGCCCCTGACCACACACGTGGAAAGCGACAGCACCAACCTGAACCACCTGACCGAGGCCCTGATCACCGAGGTAGGCGATATCCACGTCCTGCGCGACCCGACGCGCGGCGGCCTTGCCACCACGCTGAACGAGATTGCCGAGGCCTCGAACGTGGGCATCACGCTGGAGGAGGAGCGCATTCCCGTGCATCCCGGCGTGAAGTCCGGCTGTGACATCCTTGGGCTGGACCCGCTGTATTTGGCCAACGAGGGCAAGTTCCTGTGCATCCTGCCCGAGGCCAAGGCCGAGAAGGCGCTTGAGGTCCTGCGCGCCAGCGAAGAGGGCCGCGAGGCCTGCCTTGTGGGCCGCGTCAGCGAGGACCACGCGGGCAAGGTCATCCTGCAGACGCCCCTTGGCGGCAAACGCCTGCTGAATATGCTGGAGGGCGAGCAGCTGCCGCGCATCTGCTAATCGCCTCCCCACTCTGCCGGGACGCGCTGCCGGCGCATCCCCGCGCGCTGATGCGGCCCCGCCGTCCCAGCGCCCAGAGCAGACCATAGAAAAAGCCCTTGCCATCCACGGACGGCCAGGGCTGTGTTTTGGCTCACTGGCTCACTGGCTCACTGGCTCACTGGCTCACTGGCTCACTGGCTCACTGGCTCA
>NZ_JBUDSW010000164.1:0-8334 GCF_054921475.1 Desulfobaculum sp.
TTGAGGTGACGTGCCATAACGGCTCCCTCGTGACGATCCGCGTCCCCTTGCAGGGGCGGCGCGCAAATGGGGAAGACGCGCGGTCGCTGCTGCTCGATGGCTCCTTTTTGCTGGGCGGTGAGTTTGCCGCCTCGCTTGAGGACGAACTTGGTTCGTATGTGACGTCTGCCGCCGTGCGTCCGGCGGTGGCCGAGGGGGCGCAGGGGCCTGTGCCTGAACTGGTGATGGAGTATACAGGGCTTATCTACCTGCCAGCGAATTCACCGGAACTGACCGAGACCCTCAAGTGGGCGCCCTACCCCGGTGAGCCGGACCCGGTATGGGAGCTGGTCATCCCTGTGCCTTTTCTTCGGATTTATAACGCCATCAAGGCGGCGAATTCCTGCGTGGTGTTTCTGTCCTGCCCGGAGAGCATGGGCGAGGGGGCCTCTGGTGGACTGTGCCGCCACAGAAAAGCCGCCCGCCAGCAGGGCTGGCGCGCCGGCGCGAAAAAAGGTGAAATGGGGGCCTCGTCCAACACCACGTGATGCTTGGCAAAGGCAGAAAAGGCGCGGGGTACGCCTCATCTTGGGGTTGCAAAGCGTCTGAGAAAAGACTAGGCAAAGGTCCGCATCCGGAACACAGCGACCACAAGGTTGAACCTTGTGGTTTTTTGTTTGCCCCCAGATTTTCGAGACAAGGATTAACAGACGTATGGCCACAAAAAAGCTTTCTGTAGGTGGATACACCGAGTCCCGTTGCTCTCGGTGTAAGGACGTAACGAATCATATCATTGCCGCCATGGTTGATGGCGAAGTGATCAAGGTCCAGTGCTGCGCGTGTGGAAGCATGCATAAGCATCGCCCGCCCCGCGTGCAGAAGGCCGAAACCTCCGCGACCGTGGTCAAGCGTTCCGGCGGCAAGGTCAGCCCCGTACGCAAGGCCGGCGCCACAGGCGGCAGCACCGCCAGCACCCCGCGTCGCACCGCCGCGTCCAAAAAGAAGGCCGCAGCCGCAGCCGTCAATTCCGAAGCCGTCCGCAAACTGTGGGAAAAGGCCCTGCAGGCCCGCAGTGAAAACGCTCCCAAGCCCTACAGCATGCAGGGCGAGTACGAGCTGGACGACGTTATCGAGCACCCCAAGTTCGGCACCGGCTACGTGTGCGAGCTTGTGGACACCGACAAGGTGAAGATTCTCTTCCAGTGTGGGGAAAAGCTCCTGCGCTGTGCGCTTCGCCAGGTCGCCTAACGCGGCCACCTCTTTTGTGCCTTTCTGGCGCCCGGGCTTATGCCCGGGCGCTTTTTTTATGCTTTCCCGGTGAAAAGGAGCGCCGCTGGGCATTGGGCTTGCGCCGCAGATTGTTTCGGCATTGCAGGCGTGGTAGAGTGAAAACTCCCACCAAACCTGTGCGAATTGCGGCGAGGTGCCACATTGTGATGAAGACCCTGCGCAGCACAATGACCACGGTTGTGCTCCTGGCCAGCGCAACGATGCTGGTTCTGTCCGTCTTGGTTATATCCATGGTTTATACGGACGGGTTCAGCGCCGTTGAGCGCGAAAATGCGCTTCGCGATTTGACGCGGGTGCGCAATATTCTGGACGGCGAGGTCCACTCGCTGGCGTCCCTGACGCGGGACTGGGCATGGTGGGACGACACCTACGCCTTCATGGACAACCGCAACGCCGCGTATATCGAATCCAACCTGACTTTTTCTACCTTTGAGGAACAGCATCTGCGCTTTGTGGTCTACCTGCATAACGATGGCTCCGTTGTCACCGGGCGGCTGGCAGACCTTGACCGGGGGGTCTTTTTGCCTCTGCCCGGCCAGTTGCAGCAGGCCCTGCGCGAATTGTGGCAGCGTGGGCAGGACTACGGCACGGAGGGCCTGTCTGGCGTGCTGCTCTTTGACGGGGTGGCGCATATTGTTTCGGCCATGCCTGTGCTGACGAGTATGCCGTCCGGTCCGCCGCGCGGGGCGTGCGTGATGGGGCGGGTGATGGATGAGGCCTTTGTGCAGCGCGCCGAGGCCGAGGCGGGGCTGGATTTATCCCTGTATGTGGCGGGCGCGCCCGATGTGCCGGACCTTGTGCGCGATTTGGCCGATGCGCCTGGAACCGTCCGGGCGCTGTCCCCGGCACGCTTGATGGCTGTGGCGCCTATTGCCGATGTGTTCGGCAGTCCTTCGTTGTTGGTGGCCGCCAAGATGCCCCGCCCGCTGCACGCCCTTGCCGGGCGGGTGGTGCGGTATCATATTGCAGGGGTGATTGCTCCGGCGATGGTGTTGGTGGCCGTGGTTATCGCGCTGATGGATTCGTTGGTGGTCTCGCGCCTGTCGCGCCTTGGGCGGCAGGTCTCGCGCATTACCAAGGGGCCGGGGTACTCCGGGGCTGTGGAGCTAAGCGGCACTGACGAAGTGGCCGTGCTCGCACACGACATCAACGGCATGCTGGAGCAGCTTCGCGAGAATGAGCACTTTTTCAGTCAGATACTCAGCCATCTGCATGCTGGGGTGATGATTGTGGATGAATCGTCGTTGGAGGTGCTGGAGGTCAATCCTTTTGTTCTGGAACTGTTTGGGCTGGAGGCCTCGGAGGTGCTGGGCACGCGCTGTGTGGACCGGCTGTGCAAGGCCGAGGATACATCGGGGTGCCCGCTGGTGCATACCGAGGATGTGGGCCGGACTAAGGTCCGCCAACTGCGGCGGGGGGATGGGGCCGTAGTGAGCATTGTCAGCACCGCCGCGCGTGTGACGTGGCAGGGCCGCGCGTGCATTCTTGAAACCATGGTGGACATCACGGCGCTGGAGGAAACCCAGCTGGCCCTGCAGGAGACGGAAAAGCTGTACAGGACGGTGTTCATGAACACCGGCGCGGCCACCATGCTCATTGAGGAAGATACCACCATTCTGCTGGCGAATCCGGAGTTTGAGACGCTGGTTGGCCGCTCCGCGCAGGAGCTGGAGGGCAAGGTCTCGTGGGTGGACCTGTTCCATCCCGAAGATGTGCCCCGCATGCTGGAATATCACCGCTCGCGGCGGCAGGACCCCATGGACGCGCCGCGCATGTACGAGGCGCGTGTTATTGATACCGAGGGCAAGGCCCATCACGTGACCCTCACTGTGGCCATGGTCCCGGGCGAGCGCATCAGCGTCGCGTCCCTTGTGGATATTACGGAGCGCAAAAAGGCCGAGGAGCAGCTTGTTCAGCAGGCGTTTTATGACGAATTGACAGGCTTGCCCAACCGCCGCCTGCTTATGGAGCGTTTGGAGCGCGCCATAGAGGTGGCCCAGCGGCGCAAGTGCTCCGTGGGCGTCTTTCTGCTGGATCTTGATAATTTTAAGCTGGTCAACGACCTGCTGGGCCACCAAAGCGGCGACGAAGTGCTGCGCATGGTGGCGGAGCGCCTCTGTGAAGTGGTGCGAAGCAAGGACACCGTGGCCCGTCTGGGCGGCGACGAATTCCTCGTGGTGGTGGACGATGCCAAGGACGGCAGCACACTGGCGCGCCTTGCCACATCCATCAATGACCGCTTTGCGCGGCCCTTCCACTACCGGAATCAGGATTTCTATTTGGGCTTTAGCATTGGCGTCAGCGTGTACCCGGACGACGGCGTCTCCAGTCCGGAGGAGTTGGTCCAAAATGCCGATATGGCCATGTATCAGGCCAAGCGCACGGAGCAGAATTCCTTTAGCATGTTTACGGCGGAGATGAACCAGAAGGCCATGCGCCGCCTGACCATCGAGGGCGAATTACGCTCCGCGGTGAAGCACAGAAATTTCGTCAGCTATTATCAGCCGCAGGTGGACCTGTTTACGGGGGAGGTCATTGGCGCGGAGGCCTTGGTGCGCTGGGTGCAGCCCGATGGAGCCATTGTTCCGCCCAACGACTTTATCCCCCTTGCCGAGGAAACGGGGCTTATTGTGCCCATTGACTTGCAGGTCATGGAGGATGCGGCGGAGCGCGTGGCCCTGTGGCAAAAGGAAGGGGCCAAGGATTTCAAGATTTCCATCAACCTGTCCGCGCGGCATTTTGCCGGGACCAACCTGCCTGACGAGGTGCGGACCATACTCTCCCGCACGGGCCTTGCGCCGGGGCAGTTGGGCGTGGAAATCACCGAAACACTGCTGATGCAAAATATGCAGCAGGCCTCGGAGATTCTGGGGCGGCTGTCGCGGATGGGCGTGCGCGTGCTGCTGGACGACTTCGGCACCGGCTATTCGTCCCTGTCCTACCTGCGCCGCCTGCCCATTGATACCCTCAAGATTGACCGGTCTTTTGTGCAGGACATCACCGGAGAGAACCCCGAAAGCGAAGTGGTGCCCCGCACCATCCTGCAACTGGCCGAGAGCCTTGGCCTGAACGTGGTGGCCGAAGGGGTAGAGACTCCCGAACAGGTGGAGTTTTTGCGCCGGCACGGATGCACCCACGCGCAGGGCTTTTTGTTCTCGCGCCCTGTGCCGCATACCGAATTCCGTCGATTCTTCACGCTCAAGAGCATTTTCTCCGACTAGCGCGACGCTGCGCCGGAGTGGTGTGGAAAAGTCCGCGCGCTGTGGAAAACTGCGCTGGGCTACGGCTCGCCCACGCGGCGAGTGGCGTCGGCGCGCATTTGCCGCTGGTACAGGCGGTAGCCGGGGCACCATGAGGTGTGCCAGCGCCACAGCCGGGCCAGCAGTGAATCCGGGCGGCGCTCGGCGCGGCGGCGCATGGGGCAGATGTCGCACATGGGCTTAAGAATGGACATGGCTTCCTCCCGTGGCGGGGTTATATTCCCGGCCGGTCGAGGCTTCGGTAGTTGATGGCCTCCGCCAGATGCGGCGCGGCGATGGCGTCTGCGCCGTCAAGGTCGGCAATGGTGCGGGCAATGCGCAGCACCCGCGTATAGGCCCGTGCCGAGAGGCCAAGGCTATGGACAGCCTTTTCCAAAAATGCGTGCTCTGCGCTGGTGAGGGCGCAGTAGCGTTCTAGCAGGCGGCCGCTCAGCTCGGAGTTGGTCAAAATGGTTTGGCCCTCGTACCGCGTGGCCTGCACGCCGCGCGCGGCAAGGATGCGCCTGCGCATGGTGGCGGAATCCGCGCCGTGGCCGTCGGCCCGCAGGTCGTCGTAATTGACGGCGGGGACCTCCACATGCAGGTCAATGCGGTCGAGCAGGGGGCCGGACAGGCGCGAGCGGTAGGCCCCAATCTGGTGCGGCGTGCAGGTGCAGGCGTGTTTGGCGTCGCCGTAATAGCCGCAGGGACACGGATTCATGGCCGCCACCAGCATCAGGTCCGCCGGATAGGTGAGGGAGATGGCCGCGCGGGACAGGGTGACCCGTCCGTCCTCCAGCGGCTGACGCAGCACTTCGAGCACATTTTTTTTGAACTCGGGGAGTTCGTCAAGGAAGAGCACGCCCCGGTGGGCCAGCGACACTTCCCCCGGCCGCGGATACGCGCCGCCGCCGATGAGGCCTGCGTCGGAAATGGTGTGGTGCGGGCGGCGGAAGGGACGCGCCACGCACAGCGGTTCACCGTCCAGGAGCCCCGCCACGGAATAGATTTTGGTGACCTCAAGGGCTTCGTCAAAGGTCAGGGGCGGCAGCACCGTGGGAATGCGGCTGGCCAGCATGGTCTTGCCGCTGCCGGGCGGGCCGATGAATAGCAAATTATGCCCACCAGCCGAGGCGATTTCAATGGCGCGCTTGGCGTGTTCCTGCCCCTTTACCTCGCTAAAGTCTACGGGAAAGGCCTCGCGCATGGCCCAGAGGTCCTGCAAGGTGCTGGGCGCAGGTTCAATGGGGGCTTCCCCGGTGACGTGGCGCACCACGTCCGCAAGGGTGGCGGCGGGGTAGACGCTGACGCCGTCCACCACCGAGGCCTCGGCCACATTGGCTGTCGGCACCACAAGGCCCTTGGCCCCTTCGTCCCGCGCGCGCACAGCCATGGGCAAAATGCCGGACACCGGGCGGACCTCGCCGCTGAGGGAAAGTTCCCCGGCAAAGTACAATCCACCAAGGGCGCCGGCGTCAATGGTGCCTGCACCGGCCAACAGGCCAAGGGCGAGGGGCAGGTCATAGGCGCTGCCTTCCTTGCGGACCGTTGCCGGGGCCAGATTGACGGTGATGCGCGAGGGCGGCAGCTTGAAGCCCGAGTTGCGCAGGGCGGAGAGGACGCGCTCCTTGCTTTCGCGCACAGCCCCCTCCACAAGGCCCACCATGGTAAAGGCAGGCATGCCGGAACGTGACAAATCAACTTCGAGTTGCACCCGGAAGGCATCAATGCCCATGAGGGCGGCGCAGGAGACGGTGGAAATCATGTGGCTTCAGTCGGGGAAAAGGTTTTTCGAACAGGCAGTGCTGTATATATATTGATGAATATAGGAATGCAAACGGCATTTGCAGAAGGGGAGGCGGGGCGGCAAGAGGCGCCAAAACGAAACACGGCCCGGTCCAAAATGGACCGGGCCGTGTTGTGCGTACTGTGGATGCGGCGGGGCGGGCTATTCGACCAGTTGGCCGAGGCGGCCCCAACGGATGTTGAGGGGGGCCTCCCATGACCAGTAGATGCGCCATGCCTTGCCGATGATTTGCGAGCGGTCCACGAAGCCCCAGTAGCGGGAGTCCGAGGAGTTTTCGCGGTTGTCGCCCATGCAGAAGTATTTGCCTTCGGGCAGGGATATGGGGCCGAAGTTGTGCGTGGGCGGGAAGTTTTTGGGCGGCAGTCCGGCGAGGTAGGGCTCGTCGAGGCGCTCGCCGTTGCGGTAGACCACGTTGTCGCGCATTTCAAGGGTGTCGCCGGGGGTGCCGATGACGCGCTTGATGTAGTCCTTGGACTCGTCGCGCGGGTAGCGGAAGACGATGATGTCGCCGTGCTCGGGGTCGGAAATGGGCAGCAGCGTCACGTCCGTGAAGGGCAGCTTCACCCCGTAGATGAATTTATTGACGAGAAGCTGGTCACCAATCTGGAGGGTCTCCAGCATGGAGCCGGAAGGAATCTTAAAGGCCTGTACCACAAAGGAGCGGATGAAAAAGGCAAGAACAAGCGCGATGATGAGCGCTTCGGCATAATCACGCAGGACCTTGTGCCATCTGGGATTCATGGGTTCGTAACCTCTGGGTATGTGAGGAAGGGGCATGGCGGCCCCTTCCGCAGTTCGTCTGAGTTGCTGGCGCGGTTTAGTCCGTTTCGGCCTTGAGCGCGGCGAGGAAGGCTTCCTGCGGGATTTCCACACTGCCCATCTTCTTCATGCGCTTTTTGCCGGCCTTCTGCTTTTCAAGAAGCTTGCGCTTACGCGTGATGTCGCCGCCGTAGCACTTGGCGGTAACGTTTTTGCGCATGGGCGCGTTGCGCTCGCGCGCGATGATGCGTGTGCCGATGGCGGCCTGCACGATAACCTCGTACAGCTGGCGCGGGATGGACTTCTTCAGCTTCAGGGCCACGGCGCGGCCGTAGCGCGCCGCACGTTCGCGGTGCACAATGATGGCAAGGGCGTCCACCACGTCGCCATTGATGAGCATGTCCAGCTTGACGAGGTCGGCTTCGCGGAAGTCGATGAACTCGTAGTCCATGGAGGCGTAGCCCCGGGTCACGGATTTCAGCTTGTCGAAGAAGTCATAGACGATTTCGGCAAAGGGCAGCTCGTAGGTGATGATGACGCGGGTGGAGGTCATGTAGCGCATATCCTTCTGGATGCCGCGCTTTTCCTCGCACAGTTTGAGCGTTGGGCCGACGAATTCGTTGGGCACGTGGATTTCCATGCGCACATACGGCTCCGCAAAGGACGAAATGGCCTGCGGGTCGGGCAGATTGCTCGGGTTGTCGATAATGGTTTCCACGCCGTCTGTGGTGATGATTTTATACGCCACGGACGGTGCGGTGGTGATGAGCTTGGCGTCGAATTCGCGTTCAAGGCGCTCCTGAATGATTTCCATATGCAGGAGGCCGAGGAATCCGGCGCGGAAGCCAAAGCCGAGGGCCTGGGATGTTTCCGGCTCAAAATGGAACGCCGCGTCGTTGAGGCGCAGCTTTTCCAGCGCGGCCTTGAGCGGTTCGTACTCGGCGGGTTCCACCGGGTACAGGCCGCAGAAGACCATGGGCTTGATTTCCTTAAAGCCGGGGCAGGGCAGCTCGGTGGGGTTCTTCTCCAGCGTGACGGTGTCGCCAACCGGGGCATCGGTGATGTCCTTCATGTTGGCGCACAAAAAGCCCACGTCGCCGGGGTAGAGTGCTTTGACTTCCTTGGGGTTGGGGGAGAAGACGCCAAGGTTGGTGACGTCGAAGGCGCGCTTGGTGGAGTTGATGCGGATGCGGTCGCCCACCTTCAGGGTGCCGTCCAGCATGCGGAACAGCACAACGACGCCGCGGTACGTGTCGTACC
>NZ_JBUDSW010000165.1:0-8280 GCF_054921475.1 Desulfobaculum sp.
GCGTTCTATGGCGTGGCGCAGGGCTGTTTCCAGCTGCAAGCGCTCCGAGGCGCGCTCCGTCATTTCCGTGGAGAAGAACGCGTAGGTGTTGAAGCCGACCTCACGCGCGTGGTGCAGGGCGTTTTCCGCGTTCTTCATGAGTTCTTCGGCGTCGGTGGCGTCGTCCGGGAAAATGGCGATGCCCATGGTGCAGGTGAGGAAGGCTTCGCCGCCCGGCAGGGCAAAGGCCGGGGCAATGGCCTGTTGCAGGCGGGGAATAATCTGCGTGAGGGATTCGGAATCCGCAACGCCGGGAATCATCATGGCAAATTCGTCACTGCCGAGGCGCGCGGCGGTCAGCCCGTCGGTAAAGGCCGCCTTGATGCGCTTGCTGGTTTGCTGCAGCACTTCGTCGCCACTGGCGATGCCCATGGATTCGTTCACGTTCTTGAAGTTGTCGAGGTCAAAGAGAATGACGCCAACGCCGCTTTCGTTGTTTTGGGCGTGGGAGAGTTCCTGCGCCAGCAGGTTCATAAACAGCGCGCGGTTTGGCAGTTCCGTCAGCACGTCGAAGTTGTTCAGGCGGTAGATGCTCTCCGCGCTCTTCTTTTCGCGCGTCAGGTCCGAGAAGGTGCCGATGAAGTTGACCACCTCGCCCGAGGCATCCTTGAGGGTGGTGATGCGCAGCCACGCGGGGAAGAGTTCGCCGTCTTTTTTGCGGTTCCAAATCTCGCCGCTCCATTTGCCGTCAAAGCTGATGCTCTCCCACATTTTGGCGTAGAAATCGCGGTCGTGGCGGCCACTTTTGAGGGTGTTTGGGCGGTGGCCCAGCACTTCCTCGGGTGTGTAGCCCGTCAGTTCGGTAAAGGTGCGGTTCACCTCCACGATGCGGTTGTCGCTGTCCGTGATGATGATGGAGTCGCTGCTTTGCTCAAAGACCTGCGCGGCAAGGCGGATGCTGTCCTCGCTGCGTTTGCGCTCGGTAATGTCCATAAGCGCGGCGATGTAGCCCCGGTTGGGGTCTGTAAAGTCAAGGTGGCGCAGGGACATGAACACGGAAACATGGGTGCCGTCCTTACGGCGCATTGCGGCGTCGAGGCTGGCGGAGCCGGAGCGGTCCAGCGACTGGATAAGATGCGCCCCAACGCGGCGGTATTCCCGGTTGGTGGCGTAGATGTCGTGGGTGTCCATGCCCGCAAGTTCGTCTTCCTCATAGCCAAGCAGCCGCCCAAGGGCAGGGCTGGCCCACTCGATGATGCGGCCCTTGCCCAGAAGCAGTCCCGACGGAGACACCGACAGGATGGTCTCCATGGTCTGCCGGTGTTCCTCTAGCTCGTTGGTGCGGCGCTCCACGGCGCGCTTGAGGCGGGCGTTGAAGCTAAAGAGGGCAAAAAGCCCACCGCCCGTCAGCAGGATGGCAACGCCAAGGGCCCACAACAGCTGCTTTATGGACGACGGAAGGACGCCATTTGGATGAAAGAGAAATGCGTCAATGGGCCGCACGGAGTCAATAAAGCCGAGGTTGGCGAAGGTTGTGGCGATGTGCTCCCAGCGCGCGGCGTTCATGGTGCCAACGGGCACGAGCTTGGGCATCATGAGGCTTCGCAGGGCCTCGGCCTCGCGCAGGAGGGTCTGGGTCGTGGTGTGCGGGGCGTAGGTTTGGGCGATGTGCCGGGCGATGTCCTCTGGGTGGCTCATGGCGTAGTCCCAGCCGCGTAGGCTGGCCCGCACAAAGCGCTGGGTGCGGTCGGTGTGGGTGGTGGCCGTGTCCTTGGTGGTATAGAGGCAGTCGCCGTAGAAATCGATGCCGTAGGTCATGGGGGCCAGCTCGGTGACGGGCACGCCCATCTCGCGCAGGGCAAAGGTTTCGTTGGTGGTGTAGCCGGACAGGGCGTCCACCTGCGTGGTGTACAGCGGGGTGACGTCCCACGTGTGGTGGGTGAATTCCGTGTTGGCTGTGGTGACCCCTGCGGATTGGAGCATGGCGCGGATTTCCGCATCCTGCTCCATGTAGACCATGATGCGCTTGCCTTTTAGGGCCGAGGGGCTGGAGATGCCGGAGTCTGACCGGACAAGAAGTACGGCCGGGGAATGCTGAAAGATGGCGGCAAGGGCGACAAGGGGAGTGCCGCGCTGGTAGTCCAGCATGGCCTGAGCGTTGTGCACGGCGTAGTCAGCCGATCCATCAAGAAGCGCCGCAAGAGGGTTCTGCCCGGGGACGCCCTCGCGCAGGGTGACGTCGAGCCCTTCGTCCGCGTAGTAGCCTTCCTTCAGCGCGGCGTAGTATCCGGCAAATTGGAATTGATGCAGGTATTTCAGCTGCAGGACAATCTGTTCGGCGTGCGCGGGGCGCGCCGGAAGGGAAAGGGCACACCCCAGAAAGGCTGCCAGACAGATGGCAAAAAAGCGGCGTAGCATAATACTTTAGAAATACCCGTAATGCAGAGATGATGGCAAGGGCGCAGACGCTATTTGGCGCTTTCCGACAGGAGCTCTTCCTTGCGGATGGCGATGGCGTCCTCCACAGCTTCGGCGGCCTCGCTGAGTTCGTAATCCTCGCTGGATTCGATGAGCGCGGTCTGCACGTTCAGTTCGCGCATAATGCGGACCTCGCCGGCGTTGAAATAGCCGCGCCATGCGGTGACGGTCTGCTCACGCTTGCCAAGGTGGGCAAGGGTGAGGCCAAGGTAGAGCGAAGAAAAATTGTCCTTGCCGAGGTCGCGCAGAACGCGGTCGAATTCCACCTTCGCCTGCACGTACTGGCCGGTGCGGTACAGACAGTAGCCAAGGCGCTGCCGCGCTTCGCTGTGGTGGGGCAGACGTTTGATGCACTCCCGGTATTCGGGGATGGCGGTTTCGTAGTCGGATGCGGCGTAGGCTTCCCCCGCCCGCAGAAACGCTGCGCGCCCGTGTTTCACGTCCTGCTGGGGCGTGGTGGTGTTGTCTGCCGGGGTGGTGAATTGCTCGCTTTGGCGCGTGTTGGACGCCTCAAGGCGCTCCTGCGATGTCTCGCGGAGCTTGCGGAATCCGCCGAACAGAAGATCCCGCCGTGACAGGCCTTTTTTTCCTTCAGATGAAGCCACCGTGTCCTCCTTGTCTGTGGTGGCTGAAGAATACCCAATTCACAAAAAGGGTCAACAGATTCCCCCTAGTGCGGCGCTGGAACCACAGGGAATTCCCCTTTTTCGTCAATATAGGCGTCCGCGTCGGCCTGCGGCATGGGGCGGGCGTACAGGTAGCCCTGTGCGTAGTCGCAGCCAAACCGCCGCAGAATGGCGGCCTGATAGGGGTGTTCCACGCCCTCGGCGATGACGTCCATATTGAGGATATGGGCCATCTCGATAATGGCGCGGATGATTTCCGCGTTTTGGCCCTCTGGCCCGATGCGCTGTACGAAGGAGCGGTCCACCTTCACCGTGTGCAGGGTGAAGTCCTGCAGGTAGGACAGGGACGAATACCCGGTGCCGAAATCGTCAAGGGAGAGGCTGACCCCCAGCCTGCGGAGCATATCCAGCTGGTATTCCGCAGTGTGGGCGTTTTCCATAACGGCGCTTTCCGTAATTTCCAGCTTGATGCTGGACATGCGTGCGCCTGCGGCGGTGGCTGTGGCGCGGATGCGTTCCGACAGGTCCGGCAGGGTGAATTGGTGCGAGGAGAGGTTCACGCTCATAAACAGCGGCGTGTCCGGATAGTGGTGCTGCAAGGTGGCAAGATGGGCGCAGGCCATGTCCAGCACCTGCTGGCCAAGGCCAACGATAAGCCCGGTCTCCTCCGCCGTGTGGATAAAGGCGCTTGGTTCAATGATGCCGTACTGCGGGTGCTGCCAGCGCACAAGGGCCTCGAAGCCCGCCAGCGCGCCGGTGGTGAGCTGGATAATGGGCTGGTAGTAGAGGATGAATTCCTCGTTATCCACGGCGCGGCGGAGTTCGGCCTCGGTTTCAAGGGCCTGCATCGCCTGTGTATGCATCTGCTGCGTAAAGACGGCCAGCTTGTCCATGCCCGCGCTTTTGGCCTGATAGAGGGCGATTTCCGCGTCGCGCAGCATAAAGTCCGGGTTTTCGTGCTCCGGCGGGCCAAGGACCAGCCCAATGCCGGCCGAGGGCTGTATTTCGCGCCCGGCAAGGGTCATGGGGCGGCGGATGATGGATTGGATGCGCTGGGCTGTGGCGCGGGCGGATTCTGCATCCACATTCTCGTGCAGGACGATGGCGAATTCATCCCCGGCAACGCGGCTGATGAAGCAGTCCTGCGGCAATTCCACCTTTAGGCGGTTGGCCATGGCCTTGATGACCATGTTGCCCATGGGGTGGCCGAGGCTGTCGTTGATGACTTTAAAGCGGTCAAGGTCCAGATGCAGCAGGGCAAAGGGGTGCGGCGCGGCGATGGAGCCTTGCAGATGCTGGATGAGCCGCTCGCGGTTGGGCAGACCGGTGAGCCTGTCGTAGTAGGCCTGATAGCGCAGTTGTTCTTCGGCGATATGCCGCTGGGTGATGTCCGCGTAGATGCAGTAGGAGCCGATGTATTCGCCCTCGAAGGTAATGGGCGAGGCCGCGATGGATACGTGCACATCCGCCCCGGTGCGGGTGCGGCGTGTGGTCTCGTGCTGGACGGTTTCGCCCAGCTGGATGGCCTGATTGAGGCCGTCGGCCTGCGACACCTTGTCCGGCGCAACGATGAGCGAATCCAAATGGCGGCCGATGGCATCCTCGCGAGGGTAGCCGAACAGCATCTCAAAGGCGTGGTTCACATCCAACACGGTGACGCTTCTGTCCACGCGCACAACGGCAAGGGGGGAGTGCTCGAACAGCTGTTGCAGCAGCGTGCGCTGCTTGCGCATGCCGCGCTCGGCAATTTTGCGCTCCGTAATGTCGCGGACCTGCACAACAACATAATGCTGCCCCTGCACCATAAAGGCGCTCAGCCGCGCTTCGATGTCCGCGTGCCTGCCGGAGGGGAGCACTATTGCGGCCTCAACGGACTGGGGCGTGCCCTGCTCGGCTTTGGTGTAGGCGGCGCGGAAGTCCACACCGCCCGGCGCAAAGGTGGCCGAGGGCACAATGTCGAAGATATCCTGTCCCGTCACCTCGTCGGCGCGCACGGAAAGCAGGCGCTCGGCCACGGGATTCATGTCCACAATGGTGCGCCGCTGGAGGATGAACACCGCCTCGTGGGTATTTTGGTACAGGATGGAAAAGCGGGCCGTCATTTCGCGGATGGCCGCTGTTTTGCGGCGAAAGCCGATTTGCAGCAGCAGGTTCCACAGCGCAACCGCAATGACAAGGGCGGCGGCGATGGTCAGCTCTAGGCTGTAGCGCTCCAGCAGGAAGGGAAAGGGCCTGTGGTAGGGCACACTGCCCACCCACTTGCGCTGGATGTTTTCCTTTTGCTCCTCGCGGATGGACATGACGCCCTTGCTGAGGATGGCGTGCAGGAGCACGTTCTCCTTGCGCACGGCCAGGCAGCCATGCTCCCGGGTGAGGGCGGGGCCGGTGGCTTTGACATCTGAAACACCGGCCTGAAAGATGGCGTAGTTGAAGGCGAAGTCATAGGCGGCAACGGCAGCGTAGTGGCCTTTCAAGAGTCCCTGCAGTGCAACGTCCGGGTCGGTGTATTCCACAAGGTCGGCGGCGGGATAGGTCCGGCGCAGCATGCCAGCCAGGGCCGTGGCCTTGGGGATGGCGATGCGGTGGCCATGCAGGTCCGCCGGGGTCGCAACATCCACAACGTGAGCCTGCACGAAAAGGTGGGTTTGATGGTCGCTGACAGGCCCGGTGAAGGCATAGAACTGGGCGCGGCGCTCCGTTGGCGTCATGTCCGGAATGATGTCGATTTCGCCGCGCTGGAGCATGCCGGCGAGTTGGCTCCATTTGGTGGGGATATATTCGAATGTGACGCCAAGGTTGACGCTGACCAGATTCATAAAGTCCACGCTGAAGCCGCGCGCGTGGCCTTTTTTGTCCTTGTACTGCAGGGGGGTGAAGCTGTCGTCGATGCCGACGCGCATGACGGGGTGGTCCAGAAGGTACTGCCGCTCCTCGGGGGAGAGGTCGACCGTGGATTCTTCGGTGTTGATGAGCAGAATCAGCGTCACCACCGCGACGCAGGCGCAGAGGGTGAGCAGGATGTTGATGATGCCCGTGCGTGACCGGGCGGGACGCGAGGCTGGTCCGTCGTCGTTGGGGGGAGTGGTGCTCATTGCTCGCTCTCGTCAGAGGTGTTGCTGGACTGGGTCTTTGCGGCTTCCTTGGTGCTGTACATGGCGGCGTCTGCGCTTTTGAGCAGGTCTTCCGTTGTGGCGCCATCGTCGGGATAGAGGGCCTGCCCGATGCTGGCGCTGGTGGTCACGGTGGTGTGCGTGAGGTCAAACGGGGCGGCGAGCACGTCGCGGATGTCGTTGGCGACGGACTCGGCCTGTTTGCGGGATGTGGTGTCCGGCAGCAGGATGGCGAATTCGTCCCCGCCCAGCCGGGCCAGCAGGTCGGATTGGCGCAGGCGCGAGGTCATGCGGCGCACGGCCTCCACCAGCACGGTATCCCCGGCCAGATGGCCGTGGGTGTCGTTAATGAGCTTGAAGTCGTCAAGGTCCACGTACAGCAGGGCAAGGCCGGAGCGTCGCCTGCGGGCGTGGGCTATCATGTGGGCGAAGGTTTCGTGAAAGCTGTAGCGGTTGGCAATGCCCGTCAGTTCGTCATGCATGGCGCGCTGGGCGAGGGCTTGCTCGCAGCGTTTGCGCTCAGAAATATCACGTAGGATGCCGTCCAGTGAGATGATGCGTCCGTCATCGTCCTTGGTGGCGCGGATGCTCATGGCCAGCCACACGTCCGAGCCGTCGGCCCGCACGCCCGTAAAGTCGAACTCCTCGGCGGAGCCGCGCGCCACAAGCTGTGAAAACAGCCGGGCGCTGTCCTCGTCGGGCGAGGCCATGATGGCGTTGATGGTTCCGGCGCGGTCCAGCACCTCCTGCGGGGAGGAATAGCCCATGATGCTGGCAAAGGACGCGTTGGCCCGCGTCAGGCGGCCTGCGCCGTCGGTCTGGAAGATGCCGTCTACGGCGTGCTGGAAGATGTTGCGGTACACATCGCCCGCCGCGCGCAGTTCGGACAGCGCCTGCCGCAGTTCGGCGGTGCGTTCGCTCACGCGGTCCTCCAGTTCCACATAGGCGCGCTGGAGGGCGTCGCGGCTGTCGCTGAGGGCGGCTTCGGCGGCGTGGCGCTCATGCAGGATGGCATAGATGATGAGCGTTGCGCCCGAGCCGCCAGCCATAAACAGTTGGACGACATGCAGGGCGTGGGGCTGGGGCAGATGTGCAAAGGGGCCAAGCCCCACCATGGTCATGGCAACGCAGTAGGTGCCCACAGCCGCAAGGATGAGCGTGAGCGACCGGATATCCAGCCGGAAGGCGCTCCAGATGAAAAAGGGAAACAGCGCAAAGCCGAGGGGATACTGGTGGTAGGAGCCACCAAGGCGCGTACCGAAAATGGCCCATGCCAGGGCTGCGATGAGCAGGCACAGGGCGAGGCTCTCACTTTTGAGGATTCGAAGGGCCGGGCGCGGGCGGACCGTGGTCCACGCCATGACAAGGGGCATAATGAGCACAATGCCCGCAAAGTCGGCGAGGAACCATCCCCACAGCATGTGCCCGAGGTTGGGCAGTGGCGGGCGAGTGGCGAGGGTGGCCCCCACCCAGCCCGCGCAGATGCTGAGCACACTGGCGGCGGTGGGACCAAAGATGGCAAAGCGCGCCATGTATGTGGATGTGGTGTGGAATGCGTCACGCGGCACGGTACGCCGCAGGATGAGTGCGGACAGGGCAAGGGCCAGCATGTTGCCGGTGGACCAGATGACGGCGGTTTCCCATGGCTGGCCGGTGGAGAGCGCGATGAAAAAATCCGGAACGAGTATGGCGGGGAAGGCCCGCAGACCGCACAAATACAGCGCCGTCAGCCCCACGCCGGCGGCGGGCCAGATGTGGGCGACGCCATCGGTGGCGGTAAAACAGACGGCAAACAGGCCCGCAAGAAAGTAGGCGACCGCAAAAACGGGAATCCACAACGGGTGGATGCGGGAGGGATATGAAAAGGCGGCGCTGGCTGGGGCCATCATAGGTGCAGGTCCATAGGGTTTCTCGAAAGGCAAAAAGGCGTCGTGCCGGGAAGTCTTTCGGGAGAAGCGCAACTGTTGCGATTCGTCACAAAAGGGGACGGACAGACGCCATGTGGTGTATCACTCGTGCGTAAAATCAAGGAAGCGAGGCAGGGCGGGCGCGGGGACTTGCTTGTGCGCCGTGGGCTAACGCGCCGC
>NZ_JBUDSW010000166.1:0-8237 GCF_054921475.1 Desulfobaculum sp.
TGCTCCGCAGGTTTAAGGGCCGTGGGCCCTTAAAAATCCCATGTGCGCACAGGCCGGGTGCCTGTGCCTGGTACTGTCGTCACCCCTGACGCGCTCTCGTCCGCGTGGATGGGGAGATTTTTTTGGGTGGTGTTGGCGCTGTGGGAACGGCGGTGAGAATCCCCGTTGGGCGTGTTTACGAAGACAAAAGCAGAAGGCAGAAGACCCTGCCCGCCCCCCTATTTTTGGGACGGCTTCCGTCCAAAAAATCCTGGGGATTCTCAAGGGTGTCACACCCTTGAGCCGCCGGAGGCAAAAAAAACACATGCCCAACCACCCCGCCTCCGCCCTGTTCAACGCGTGCGTTACGCACGAGCCAAGCACCACTGGAGCGCAGCACTACGCTCCAGTGGTGCGGATTTTTTCCACATTGGCGCTTGACTTGCGTAAGCGCTCTCCGTACCTTTGACGTCAACACTGTAACGATTCGCACCAAGGAACCCGCACATGCTACGCAACTCTACGCACATACACACCTCCGCCGGCAACGGCCTGGTACTCGTAGGCGTAGTAGCCATTATTATCGTACGCGTAGTAGTAGCTATAGCGTCGTAGCGGGTCAGGTACATACATACAGCACATTCATCCCCCGCCGGCGCAGGAGCCGGCGGGGGATTTTGTTTTCCTAAAGCAGACACAGCGCCGGCCCTGCCCCACTCGGGGACTCCACGAGGAGGAAGGGAAAGATGCACAAAAGCGGCGCGGAAATTGTTATCCGTCTTCTGGAGCGTCAGGGCATCCGTTCCATCACCGGTATTCCCGGTGGAACGAATCTGCCTTTATACGACGCTCTCTCCCAGAGCCCATGCATAAGCCATGTGCTTGCCCGCCATGAACAGGGGGCAGGCTTCATCGCTCAGGGCATGGCTCGTGTCAGCGGCAAACCTGCCGTCCTCTTCGCCACATCAGGCCCCGGTGCCACCAACACCTTGACCGCCATTGCCGACGCCAAGCTGGACTCCATCCCCCTTGTCTGCATCACCGGTCAGGTTCCGCGCTGCCAAATGGGCACCGACGCCTTTCAGGAAGTGGACACCTATGGCTTGTCCGTTCCCATCACCAAGCACAATTTTCTGGTCCGCTCCGCTGAGGAGCTGTTGACCGTTATCCCAGAAGCCTTCCGAATTGCCTCCTCTGGCCGTCCCGGCCCTGTCCTCATCGACATCCCCAAGGACGTGCAGACCGAGACTGTGGACGTTGCAACGTGGCCCGAACCGGGCCAGCCGGACCCTGCCCCGGAATTCTCCGCAGCCTCGGTCCGCCGGGCGGCAGACCTCATCAACGGCGCAAAGCGCCCCATCCTGTACCTTGGCGGCGGCGTTATTGCTGCCGGCGCGGGCGGCCTTGCCACGCGGCTGGCGGAAAAGGCCGGCCTGCCGGTGACCATGACGCTGATGGGCCTTGGCGCGGTGCCGTCGGACCACCCGCAGTCCATTGGCATGCTGGGCATGCACGCGGCGCGCTACACCAACATGGCGCTTGCAGAGTGCGACCTGCTCATCGCGGCGGGAGTGCGCTTTGACGACAGGGCCACGGGCCTTGCCAAAACGTTCTGCCCGGACGCGGCGATTGTGCACATCGACATTGACGCCAGCGAGCTGGACAAGATTAAAAGCTCCTGCCTTGGCATTACGGGCGACATCCGCGAGGTGCTGGAATCGCTCATCCCGATGACGGAGCAGGACGGCCGCCGGGAGTGGACCTCGCGCATTGCGGACCTGAAGACGGCGCACCCTGTGTGCCTGCCGGGTTCGGACAATGCCGAGACCCCGTATGGCATCATCCGCCTTGCCGCGCGCCTGACCGGCGACGACACCATCATCACCACCGACGTAGGCCAACACCAGATGCGCACGGCGCAGGCCTACCCGTTCCGCCGCCCGCGGCAATGGCTGACCTCCGGCGGGCTGGGGACCATGGGCTTTGGCATCCCTGCGGCCATAGGCGCGGCCTTGGCCTGCCCGGGACGTATGGTGCTGTGCGTCAGCGGCGACGGCAGCTTTATGATGAACATGCAGGAGCTGGCGACGGCGGTTGAGGAAAACGCCAATATCAAAATTTTGCTGATGAACAACAACGGCCTTGGGCTGGTGCAACAGCAGCAGGAACTGTTCTACAAGGGCAATCTTTTCGCATCGGGATACCGCGCTCCCGTGGACTTTGTGCGCATCGCCGAGGGGTTCGGCATGAAGGCATTCGACCTTGCCGATGGCGACCCGCACGACACGCTGGCCCGGGCCTTCGCAACACCCGGCCCATGCCTTGTCCACGTTCCTATTTTGGAAAAGGAGAACGTGTATCCCATGGTGCCTCCGGGCGCCGCAAACACAGTGATGATTGAAGGAGGCTCCCATGTCACAGCCTGATATCCACGACAGCCTTCTCGACGCGGCACGCACCACGGTGCTGGAACTGTGTGTCAACAACCATCCCGGCGTTATGTCGCACGTGTGCGGGCTGTTTGCCCGCCGCGCCTTCAACGTGGAGGGCATCCTGTGCATGCCCGTGCGCGACGGTTCCAGAAGCCGCATCTGGCTTCTGGTCACACGGGATAATCGACTCGACCAGATGATCAAGCAGGCCCGAAAGCTGGAGGACGTCGTAGACGTCACCCGGCATGACGACGGCCACCACGTGTTTTCCGGGTTGGAAGCATCATTCAGATGACCGCCTGATACACGCCGGGCGCGGGAATAGGGGTATTACCGCGCCTGTGGGCCAGACTCCTTCGGGACGGCTTCGCTCAATAGGGATGAGGGCCGGTGATTCGCAACCACCGGCCCTCCTTTTCGTTCAATTTTCAGGATGTACTGACGCTCACCCTTGGGCGCTGCGCCTACACGGTCTGCCGCATGCCGCCGATGATGCTGCGGATGCGCTCCACCTCGCCGGACAGGGACGCCACATCCGTCGAGGACTGTTGCATGGCCTGCGCCGTTTCTCCGGCAATCTCGTCAATCTCGGTCGCGGAGTGGGCAATCTGCTCGCTGGCGGCAGACTGCTGCTCGGCGGCGGTGGCGATGTTGCGCACCTTGTCGCTGGTCTCGCCGGTGAGGGCGAGAATGCCTTCCAGCATGCTCCGCGTCTTCTGGGCGAGCTCGGCGCTTTGGCTGACTTCGGTGTCCGCCTTGCCCATGGCCTCCACACTGATGTGCGCCTCGCTCTGAATGGCGGTGATAGCTTCGCCCACTTCACGCGTGGCGGCCATGGTCTTCTCCGCCAGCTTGCGCACTTCGTCCGCCACCACGGCAAAGCCGCGCCCGGCGTCACCGGCGCGCGCGGCCTCGATGGCGGCGTTGAGGGCCAGCAGGTTCGTCTGGTCCGCAATGTCGTTAATGACCGTCATCACGGAACCAATGCCATCCACGCGGGTGCCAAGGCGGTCCATCTCTCCGCGCAGCTTAGCAATGCTCTCACGCACGGCAACGATGGACTCCACAGACTCGCGCACCACGGCTTCGCCGGACGCCGCTTCCTCGCGCGTTGTCTCGGCGCTGCGGGCGGCGTCTGCGGCGTTCTGCGCCACTTCCAGCACGGTGGCGTTCATCTCCTCAATGGCGGTGACGGTCTCGGTCACGCGGGCCTTCTGAGCGTCGGTACGCTGCATGGAGTCGCGCGTGGCCGTGGTCAGTGCGGAAACGGCCTCGCCCACAACAACGGACGCGGCGGCCGCGTCCTTGGCGGCGGCTTCAATGCGCGCATTCTGCTCGGCCACTGCGGCCTGCTCATGGCGCAGGGCCGTGACGTCGTTCCAGAAGGTGATGCCGCCCACCAACGTGCCGTCCACGTCATAAAGGGGCTGCACGTCGATGATGAATTCGCCGTCGCGGCCATCAAGGCTGGTGTAGGAGAAGTTCACGCCCGTGCGGGGCTTTTCGTCCTTCAGCACGGTGGTGAGGATGGTGGGCTTTGATGTATCGTTAAACAGGAACTGGCTGAGGTTCATGCCGATGTAATCCTTGGGCTCACCGCCGCGACCTACGTTGCGCAGCATACTGCGGCTGCACGCGGTGATGGACAGATTCACGTCCGTCACGGCAAAGGGATTGGCAATACCGTCGAGGACGGCGGTCATGAAGCCCTTTTCCTCCTGCAACTGCTCAATGATGCCTTCGGTCATCTCCTGCACGGTGCGGCCCACGTCGCCAATCTCATCCATTGGCAGACGTCCGGGCTCGGCGCGGAAATCACCTCCGGCCACAGCGCGGACATACTGCGTCACCCGGCGCAGAGGACGCACCACAATGCCATGGGTCAGTGCGTAGAGCACAAGGGCCATAACCACGATAAGCAGCGCAAGCTCCGTGGCAAAGGTCGCGCGCTTGTCGGCAAGGGTGGCGTCCAGTTCCGCCTTGTCCTGCGAAGAACAGATGAACCAGTCCGTCTGGGTATTGCCGCCGCTGAGGACCACGGGGCGCACGTTGACAATGCGGCTCACACCGTCAATGTCCGCCTCAAACCCGCTGTCGCCGGAACTGATGCGCGAGAGTGCGTCGCTGTTCTTGCGGGAATAGGCATCGCTGAGAATGGCCTCCGCCTTGGGATGGGCGATGACGCTGCCGCGTGAATCGCTAAAGAACAGATGCCCGGTCTCGCCAAAGGTGACGGGACGCACAAAGGTCTCCGTGAAGGCGGTCATCTTGAGGGCGAGGATGAGCGAGCCCACCAACTGCCCCTGCTCCCGTACGGGCGCGGCCAGCACAAAAATGGGGTTTCCGCGCAGCAGGCTGGGATACACCTCGCTAATGGAGAACGGCGCGCCCTGCGCAAGGGCCACGTTGTAACTGAGCTGCGTGCCGCCCTTGCCAAGAGTGCGGCCCTGCACGGTGTCCACAAAGAACGTACCGTCCGTAATGCCGACCTCGCCCTTAGGCCCGGTGACGCTCACACGCTCGCCCGGGGCAAGGCGCGCGGCAAGGGGAATGTTTTCGTAGATGCCGTAGGTGTCGTGCACCCACTGGAGCACCTCATGCGCGCGTGCGGCCTTGGCGGAGTCCGCAGGGCTTGCGCATGCTTCAACAATTTCACTGCGGCGGGCCAGCGACTGGGCAAGGCGCTTTTGCCCATCAATCCAGCTTTCCAGCGCAGTTGCCGCACCTTGCAGCGCCATATGGGCGTTGGCCCGGGCCATTTCGCGTTCTTCATTGTGCTGCCGCTCGTATTGTATGGTTCCCAGAACCACGCCGAGCACGGACAGGACAATTCCAACCGCTCCGATGTAGCGCAGGGCCACCCTGCGTCCGAGTCTCCTCAACATATTTTTTCCTCTCTGTGCGATGTATAATCGCGTAGTGAATATTGCACTTCTGCACCTCATACACTGAAAGGAAATATCGAGGAATCACGGTTTTTTCTGGCCCAACCACTTTTTTCTTAGCCAAGGCGTAATGCGCGGCGAGAGGGCGCCTGCATCGCCCTACCTCTATCGGCTGACACGCATGCGGGGACGCCTTCGCACCTTGCGCCATAAAAACGGGCCGGAGGGAATTCCCTCCGGCCCGAAGCTGTTGGCTGGCTGAGGCAGACAGGCGCAGCGCCCAGCCCGGCTAGCGCTGTCTGGTTACCCAGAAGGCCCCGCCAAAGAGCACGGCGCCCAGCACGCCAAGGAAAATGCCGCACTGCGTCACAAACGCGTCCTGCGCGGCGGTAATGGCGCCTTGCACCTCGGCCTCATCCTGCATAGTGCAGATGAACCACGTGGTGGCCTTTTTGCCCGTCTTCTCCAAGGGGAAAGTGTGGATAAGACGCCGCGTCCCCTCGAAATCGGCCACAAAGCCGCTCTCGCCCTTGGCAATGCGCTGCATCACGTCTCTGTGAGAGACGCCGTAGTCCTGCGGAAAACGATCCAGATTCGGCCCCGCGAGCATTTCCCCGCGTGAGTCGCATAAATACACCCCACCAGTCTCGCCAAAGCTCAAGGGCCACAGAAAGTCGATGGCAAGGTCACGCGCGCCGCACTCCAAGGCCACCGTCGCCACCAGTTCCCCGTCCCACAACACAGGTGCGGCGATGTAAAAACGGGGACTCTCAATGGTAACGGCCGTGTAGGCCTCGCTCACAAAGGTCTTTGCGCCATTCTCGATGGCCACCTTGTAGGACGTCTCCGGCACCACCTTGCCCAGAAAGTCCCTCTTGGCGAGCGAACCAAGAAGCTGTCCGTCGGGGAGCGTCTCCCCATTGAGCGTTCGGTCGCCCACGGTCGTCACAAGAATATCCAGGACGGGCCGGGACGCTTGAGCCATCCACCCAAGCTGGTCGTCCAACTGGTACACATAGCGCATGTCATACGGGTGATTGACAAGGCCGAGCACCGAGTACGTCGTCGCCAGCGCAACCACCTGTTTGCGCTTTTCTTTCATCCACGTGCGTATGCCCGTGGCCGCGCCAAGAGCGCTGCGCTGCGCAATCGCCTCCGCCTGCGCAAAGTGCTGCTCCTGTATGGCATCACGGTGGCGCACGCCGAACCATGCGGTAAACGCCGCGGCAACGGCAAACACCACAAGGGCGTACACAAAAATTTGTCTTCTCTTGCAACCTGTCGTCATTATTTGATCCTTTCCCCTTTTCCTCGCCGCGAAGGCCGGGGGGAGGTGCTCGCAATTGTTCTCACAAAAGCCGCGCACTGTGCGGCTTTCCAGCTACCTTTCATCGATGGGGAGCGGGCACGCTACAGGAAACACTGACCGCTTGACAAGCATGCCGGGCTTGGGATAGCTCCCTTCCCAACATCTTTGGATACTTCGGCACCGCGTGACTGGCGAGAATTGTGGAACCAACCACAGGGAAGCGCGGCAAGCCATTCCAGCCGCTCGCCTGGGCTGCATCTCCCGATGCCAAACACCTGTTCTCTCTGCGGAGAGACGTGTAAGGGGGAAACGCGCCCATGCAGCAGTCCCATCTTGATCTCCTCAAAGCAAACGACCCGGAAATCCATGCCGCACTGGAAGGCGAAAGCCGCCGCCAGCGCCTTGGCGTTGAGCTGATTCCGTCCGAGAACTACACCTACCCCGAAGTGCTGTGCACCCTCGGCAGCATCTTCACCAATAAGTACGCCGAAGGCTACCCCGGACGCCGCTACTACGGCGGCCAGACCTACACCGACCGCATCGAAGACCTTGCGCGTGAACGCGCCAAGGCCGTCTTCCGCTGCGAGCACGCCAACGTGCAGCCCCTGTCCGGTTCGCCCATGAATCAGGCCGTCTACCTTGGCCTGCTGGAACCCGGCGACACCATCCTTGCCATGGACCTTTCCCACGGTGGTCACCTGACCCACGGCGCGCCCGTGTCGCACATGGGCAAGCTGTTCAACTTCGTCCGCTACACCACGGACCCCACCGACGGCTCCATCGACTACGACGAAGTCATGCGCCTTGCCAAAGAGACCCAGCCCAAGCTGGTGCTGTGCGGCTACACGTCCTACCCGCGCGACATCGACTACGACGCCTTCAAGGCCATTGCCGACGCCGTTGGCGCCATCACCATGGTGGATGCCTCGCACTTTGCCGGTCTGGTTGCAGGCGACGTGCTGGAAAATCCCTTTGACCACGGCTTCGACATCATGACCACCACGGCCCACAAGTCCCTGCGCGGCCCGCGCGCCGGACTGGTGCTGTGCAAGGAAAAGTTCGCCAAGGCCATCGACAAGTCCGTCTTCCCGGGCTTGCAGGGCGGCCCGCACATGAACACCGTCGCGGGCATTGCCGTCACCCTCGGCAAAGCCATGGAGCCGGAATTCAAGGACTACGCGCAGCAGGTGCTGGTCAACGCCCGCACCATGGCGGACGCCTTCCTCGCCGAGGGCGTGAGCCTTGTCACCGGCGGCACGGACAACCACATGCTGGTGGTGAATACAGAAGAAAGTTTTGGCCTTGACGGCAAGGTGGCCGAGGAACTCCTCGACACCATCTCGCTGACCGTCAACAAGCAGATCATCCCCGACGACCCCAATCCTCCATTGAAGCCCAGCGGGATCCGTATCGGTACACCTGCCGCAACCACACGCGGCATGACCGAGGACCATATGAAGCACCTTGTCCATTGGATGATCCAGACCCTCAAGGCCCCCTCCAACACAGCCCTGCACGCCTCCATCAAGAGCGAGGTGGAAACCCTGTGCAGGGACTTCCCGGTGCCTGGAATCTCGTAGCCACACCCCTCCACGCAACACCCCACACGAAGTAGGCACCGGACGCGGGGGG
>NZ_JBUDSW010000167.1:0-8212 GCF_054921475.1 Desulfobaculum sp.
CAGACACTGCGGCGGCAACCGCCGCGCGAGGGCCTTCAGGTCCTCCACATCCGGGGTATAGCCCGAGGGGTTGTCCGGCGTGGTCACAAAGCACAGGGCCGTATTCTCATCCGCAAGACCAACCAGCGCATCCCACGGAAAGCTGAAGTCCGGGTTCAGCGGCGTCTGGCGGAATTCCACCCCGCACAGCCGCGCCTGAAGGCCATACATGGAAAAGCACGGGGAAAAGGCAATGATATTGTCGCGTCCGGGGCGCGCCTTCACCCGCACCAGCAGGTCAATGATTTCATCGGAACCGTTGCCCGCCACCACACACTCCTGCGGCACGCCCAGATGCTCCGCCAACGCGCGGCACAGGCGCGGTGTCCCGGCCTGCGCATACCGAAAGGCCAGCGCGGCATGCTCCGTCAGCGCCTTGTGCACCACGGGGGACGTGCCGAGGGGGTTTTCGTTGCTGGCCATCTTGACCACGCGGCCAAGGCCGTAACGCTCCTGAATCTCTTCAATGGCCAGTCCGGGGCTGTAGGGTTTGAACTCCGGCACCTGCGGCTGAACGGTCTTCTGCAAATCCATGACGAATGCCTCACGGGTGTGAGCGCGCGGCGCAGGACGCGGCGCGCGCATAAGGGTGAACGGTTTCCTTCTGACTATGCGGGGCAGATGAGAATGGAAAGCGGCAGGAAAGTCAATGGTGCGGGGCGCTCACAGCGCGCCCCGCACCACGGGGAATCTAGGCTTCAGGACGCACGGTGAGCACCGGCCTTGTGGCCGACTTCACCACCTTTTCGGCTACGGAACCAAACAGGAGCCTGTCCAGTCCCTTTCGGCCATGGGTGCCGATAACGATAAGGTCGCAGTCCTCCGCATCCGACATGGCAAGGATTTCGTCCGCCGGATAGCCGCTGACGACCTTCGGCGTGACCTTAAGCCCGGCAAAATGCTTTTCCACAAAGTCGTCCATGCTCTTCTCCGCGCCGGAGATAATGTCGCCCACCACGGCGTTCAGCTTGCTGGCGGGCACATCAAACCCGGCATAGTGCTCCAGCGTGGGCGCGGCGTAAAACACCACCACCTCGGCGGACATGCACAGCGCCAGCATGCGGGTATACTCCGCCACCTTGGCGCTGTGTCCGGAAAAATCAATGGCACAGAAAATCTTCTGAATGTCCTTCATACCGTTCTTCCTCCTATTCCTCGTCGTCGTCCTCCCTGACTGCCCGGGGGCGGACGGTGAGTACCGGACAGGGTGCGGCCAGCAACACCTTCTCGGCCACAGAGCCAAAGATGACGCGGTCCAGCCCCTCCCGGCCATGGGTTCCCATCACGATGACATCTGCGTGCATCCGACGGGCCTCGCCGACTATTTCCTGCGCGGGGTACCCGGTCGCCACGCGTGCCGTCACGTTTTTGCCGGGAAACTGCTCCGCCACGAAGGCCTTCATCTTGTCGTGCGCGCCTTGCATAATGCCACCCACAAGGTCCTCAATACGCGTCAGCGGCACATCAAAGCTCAAATACTGGTCAAAGGACGGCGCGGCGTAAAAGACCGTCACCTCGGCGTCACTGCACGCCGCCAAGGTGGCGGCATACTCCGCCACATGACCACTGTACTCCGAAAAATCCACCGCGCACAAGATTCGTTTCATCTGTACCATTGGCCTTCTCCTCCATGAAAAAAGGACCGGGGTCCTCATGGAACCACGGCCCTTGGTGTGTGTTTTGGCAACGCGCCCCAGCCGTTAGGCTTCCGGGCGAATAGTCAGGACGGGGCATGCGGCACTCTTGACCACCTTTTCCGCCACGGAACCAAAGAGGATACGGTCTATCCCCTTGCGCCCGTGGGTGCCGATGACAATCATGTCCACGCCTTCGGTCTGGGCCGCCTCCAGAATTTCTTCCGCAGCATACCCGGTTCCCACGCGCCCTGTCACGGGAACGTCGGTAAAATTCTTTTCAATGAATTCATTCATGGTGGATTCCGCCCCGCTGACAATTTCGCCAACAAAGGTCTCGATGCTTGAGGGCGGAACATGGAAGCCGACGTACTGATTGAGCGACGGCGCAACATACAGCACAACAACCTCTGCACTCATGCACTTGGCAAGGGCCTGAGCATATTCGGCAACGCTGGGGCTGTAGTCAGAAAAGTCGACGGCGCATAGAATCTTGTTCACTTGTACCATGGAACTTGCCTCCGGTTGGTGCTTGCAACACCGGCATACGGCCGGTGCATGCGTCCAGTATCAAGGAAAAGAGCGTTCCGGACCTTCCGGGAGTCATACACCTCATCCCTACCCATACTTCCCCCGGTTCGACAAGGGCTTTTTTCTTCCGTAAACTTGACGGGTGCACGCCAAGGCATGCACAACTCCCTGCACGGCGCAGGAGCGCAACGCACCACCGATCTGCTGGGGAATTTTTTGCCGCCGCGCGGCATGCGGAGCATCAAGCATTACGGAAAGTTGGCTTCCTACCGGCATTGGCAAGCTATTTGCTTATACCGAGGGAAACACCATACGGATAGGAGTGTGTCATGAAAATCCATCCTGATCAGATTAAAGCCCTCGAACAGGAGCAAGCAAAACACGGCCGCGTTCAGAAGACGAACGGGGACGAGTTTGGCAAGCTTCTCGCCGAGACGATCGGGAAGAGCGAGGAGGCGTCCAAGACGCAGGGGACGGCCCCCACGCCTCCCATGACCGGGCTGTTGCCCGGCCAAATCCTCACGGCTCAGGGCACAGACCAGTCCGGTGAACCCTCGCAGACGGGACAGCACGTCATGGACACGCTGGAAAACCTCTTGAATGGATGGGAAAATTATGCCGCGAAGCTCGGCTCGCCTGAAGCGACTCTGCGTCAGGCTGATGGCGAACTGACCTCCATTGAAAACGGCATTGCCGACATCCGCGAGAAGTGGCCAAACCTCGCCAATGACAACCCGCAAGCGGGCGCCATTGTCGACGAGGTGGAAGTCCTCGCCGTGACCGAGCGCATTAAGCTCAACCGCGGCGACTACATGGCCTAGCGGCTGTCCCGCGCGGCGGGCCAAAGGACTGGCCTTCCGCCGCACCACAGTCTTCCCGAAGCCTTGGGGCTACACGGACGTGGCCCCATATTCGGATACCACCCCATACTGCGCACCCTGCGGCGTCAATGTACTGCGCCACAGGGTGAACCGGTCCACCGGCACAGACGCCCACTCCCGATCGCTTAACGCATCAATCAGCGCTGCCCACCTGTCGCCGCGCGCCTCGCGCACGCGGCAGACGGTGAGGTGCGGCGAAAAGGGGCGCCCCTCTTCGGGGAACCCAAGGGGCAAAAGCGCCCTGTTCACGGCGTCTGCAAGGCGGACAAGCTCCTGCCTGCCCTCCTCCACGCCAACCCACACCACACGCGGCTTTCCCCGCCGCGGAAACGTGCCGCCGCCACCGGCCCGCAAAGAAAACGGCGCAAACGATACGCCGCCAAGGGCCACCTTCACCTCGTCCAGCTTCTGCGGCGACAGCTCGCCAAGAAACCGGAGCGTCACGTGCCAATTTCCGGGCCGCGTCCACGTGGTGCGCGA
The DNA here is from genome assembly GCF_054921475.1 of Desulfobaculum sp. Classification (NCBI taxonomy): domain Bacteria; kingdom Pseudomonadati; phylum Thermodesulfobacteriota; class Desulfovibrionia; order Desulfovibrionales; family Desulfovibrionaceae; genus Desulfobaculum; species Desulfobaculum sp. Next base: position 3,566 of record NZ_JBUDSW010000167.1, read on the forward strand.
GGCAAGGCGGCTGCGCCACGTACCCAGCTCGCCAAGCGCCGCCTGATACTCCTGCGGCAGCGGCACACCAATAAACGCGCGGATGCCGTCACGCATCGTCCCTCCCACGGCAGGCTACCCCACCCGCTGGAGCAAGCCCTCAATGGCGGCCTGCGCGGTCTGCGCCTTGACGGCGTCGCGGTCGCCCGCAAAATGGAACATCTGCGAGGACACCACGCCGTCCACGCTCCAGCCAATCCACACCGTGCCAACAGGCTTGTCCGGCGTGCCGCCGTCCGGCCCGGCAATGCCGGAGACCGCAACAGCGCACTGCGTGCCCACGGCGCGGCACGCGCCCGGGGCCATGGCTTCTACGGTTTCGCGGCTCACCGCGCCATGCGCCGCCAGCACACTGCCGCCAACGCCAAGCAGCGCCGTCTTTACATCATTAGCATAGGCCACCACCGCACCGCGGAACCAGCGCGAGCTGCCCGGCACGTTCGTCAAAGTATTGGCAATCAGGCCGCCGGTGCACGATTCCGCCGTGGCCACGGACCATTCCCGCCGAACCAGCGCCTCACCAAGCTCAAAGGCCACACGCTCTGCCTGTCGTTGTATATCCACTCCAAAGCCTCCATAAGGTTTGCCTTGTGGATAGCAGTCCCGCGTTTGCCATACAACCCCGCTTGCGGTACACCGCCGGAATCCGGTGACGCGCCGCGTCCGCTTCCGGACCAAACACCACGCGCCGCCACGGAGCATACGAATGACCGCCACAGCACAGCACAGCAGAATTCAGGACGTTCTTACCCGTCTTGTGGACACCCAGCCGCAGGTTCTCCTTCTTGAGGGAGGAACCGTGGATGAACGTATGGATATGGCCATGCACTGGGCGCGCCTCAACAACTGCGCCACCCGCACGGCCTGTGGCCACTGCCCCGCCTGCGTTCAGATTGAGCAGGGCGTGCATGTGGATATCAAGCTCCTTGACGGCCGCGAAGGCAAAATCAAAATCGACGACGTGCGCGAACTCAAGCCCCTGTTCGGCCAGCCCCCGCGCGGCGACGGCAAGCGTGTGGTCATTCTTGCCGAAGCGCAGGAGCTTATCGTCGCGGCGGCCAACGCCCTGCTCAAGTCCCTTGAGGAGCCGTGCCCGGGCACGTTGTTTGTCCTGTTGGCCCCGCAGCGCGAACGCCTGCTGCCGACGCTGGTTTCGCGCAGTTGGGTGCTGACCCTGCCGTGGCCCCACGGCGGCGGCCTTGACGGCGAAGCCGCGGACTGGCTGCGCGCCCTTGGGCAATTCGCCCAAAGCGGCACGGGCTGGTTTGCCAAAACCGGCGCCAAGGGCGCCGTCACACGCGATATTGCCCTCAAGGTTGTTTTAGCCTGCCGCAAGGACCTCACCGCCATATTGGCCGGGCGCTCGCCCTCACCCATGGGCGCGCAGCTTGCCGCGCGCCTTGACCTAGGCCGACTGAAAAAATTCGACCTAACCCTCGCCCATGCAGAGGACGCCCTCAGCCTGCCAACGGCTGTCAACCCCGCCATGGTCCTGGATTGGCTCGCAACGCGGACGTACCGTCTGCTCCGAGAACGCCCGTAACACGGCCCCGCCCCACACCCTCCATCTACCGCAGCCGCGCAAAATGTCGCCGTGCGGACAGAATCAACGCTGATACATCACGTATGTTTGCGTGATTCGCCCCTTGTGGTATAGTTTTGCAGAAACCTCGCAATTCATCACGCACTAGCGGCGATTCACGTCCATCCTGCTTGACACCTGACGGCGGGTGCAATAGTGAGAACGATGTGAATACTTTATCATTACCTATGAGGAGGTAAACGCGAGATGAAGAAGATCCTTTTCTTGGGCGTTGTATGCTTCGCCATTGCGAGTTTCTGCGCTCTGCCCGTGCTGAACGCAGCTGACGCGCCCGCCGACGGACTGAAGATGGAGGCTACCAAAAAGCCTGTCACCTTCAATCACTCCACTCACGGTGACTACGAGTGCAAAGACTGTCACCACCAGTGGGATGGCTCTTCCGCCATCAAAAAGTGCTCCGATGCCGGTTGCCACGACAACTTCGACCGCAAGGCCAAGGGTCCCGACTCTTACTACAAGGCCATGCACAACCGCCGCGTGAAGGACGTTCAGTCCTGCATTAGCTGCCACGGCGACGTCGCCGGCAAGGACAGAGAGATGAAGCGGGAACTCACTGGCTGCAGAAAGTCTGCCTGCCATCCCTAAATCATGATGCTGTCTTGGGGGCCGCACAGCGGCCCCCTTCTACGTAAGACCCCACGGATAACCCAGAGGTAACGCCATGGCTCCGGAAAACGGCAAAAACGAGGAAATCCTCGAACTCACCGACATCATTAAAAAAGGTGACCTCTCTGATGGGGACCAAGCCACGTCGGACGAGGACATGGACCTCAGCTTCGAGCAGGAACTCGAAGAGCTGTTTTCCGACGACGACGCCGCAGATGGCGATGATGTGCAGGAAATCGACCTTTCCGACCTCGACGAGGACTTCGGACTGGACGACGACGCCGACGCCCAAAGCGATGCGCAGGACGAGGCTGGCGACGACACGCCCGCGCCCGAACCAGACGCCACCTCTGACGACGACCTCGGCGGACTCGACGACCTCGGCGACATGGACGACATCGACTCCCTGCTCGACGAAGTAGAAAGCGACACCCTCGCCGCCGACTTCACCGACGCCCCCGAAAAGCCAGCGCCCGAACCCGACGCCGCCCCCACTGCCGACGCCCCCCAAGACGACGAGGACGACGACCTCGGCCTTGGCGATTTGGACGACCTCGGCGACCTTGATGACCTCGACGCCCTCCTTGGCGGCGATTCCGATGCCGACACCGAAACCGGCGCAGACGACGCCGGAGACGATGATATCGACCTCAGCGCCCTCGACGACATTGCCGCCTCAGACGACGATGACACCGACCTTGGCGATGACGACGACATCGACCTGGATGGACTGGACGACCTGCTCGACGGGCTGGATGAACCCAGCGCCGACACACAGGACGACGCCGAACCCGCACAGGACGAGAAGCCGCAGGCCGCTTCCGAACCCGAAGCCCCCAAAAAGCCCGCGCCCGAAGCGCCAGCCCTGCCTGACGAAGACAAAATTTTCGAAGACGCCGAAGCGGACATGGATGACGCCATGCCCGACCTTGGCGATTTGGACGACCTTGGTGACCTTGGCGATGACGACCTCGACGCCCTTGCCGCCGACCTCGGCAGCGACGATGCGCCCGAGGCCGACCAGCCCGCCGAAGAAGCCGCCAGCGCTCCCGCAGAGGAGCCCGCAGAGGAACCCACAGACACCGCCGGCGCTAATTCTCAGCCCGCTCCAGCCGAAGCTGCCGCCAAAGAAGCGCCAGCAGACGGCGAGCCCGCCGCGCAGCCCGAGCCTATGGAGCCGGAACCCGCTCCTGAACCTGCGGCAGAAGCTCCAGCGCCCGAAGAGCCGGAAGCCCCGGCCCCCGCAGCGGAGCCTGAAGCCGCCGAATCATCCGCCGATGAAGCCAGCAGCGCAGAGCCCGAGGCCGAAGCGCCCGCAGCAGAAGCAGCGGACGATGGACTGGGCGACGCAATGGACGACCTCGGCGATTTGGACGACTTGGATGATCTCGCCGACCTTGCGGACATCGAGGACGTTGACTCCTTTGACCTGCCCGAAGACGACGGCATAGACGCCGACGCCGAGCCCGGGCCGGACCTCGACACCCTCGCCGCAAGCGCGGACGTGCAGCCCGAAGCCGCCCCCGCAGAGCCTGCCGCGGAACCTGCTGACGAAACAGCCGAAGCCCCGACCGACGAGGAAGCCCCTGCGCCAGCGCCGGAAGCTCCGGCCGAGCCCGAGGCTCCCGTTGAGGCCGAATCTGCACAGCCCGAAGCCCCTGAGGCTTCCGAAGCGCCCGCGTCCACGCCGGAGGCGGCACCCGCCGCGCCCGAGCAGGCCGAGCAGCAGCCCGCAGCGCCTGCGCTGGACCGCATTCTGGCACGGCTGGACGCCCTTGAGTCCTCCGTCGGCACCGCGCTGGACGAACGTCTCGACGCACGCTTCTCCGCCTTTGAAGAGCAACTGGCAGAAACAGACGCCACCCCGTCGCCCGAGTCCCTCGACGAACTCAAGGCGTCCATCAAGGTGGAACTGCAAGCCGAAATCGCCACCACGCTCAAAAAGGCCCTGCTCGAAGAAATCGACGACCTGCGCGCCGAACTGCACCGCGAAGTGGACAGCCAGCTCTCCAGCAGCCTCAAGGACACCATCGTGGCCGAAGTGGAACAGCACATGGAACAGGCCGTCCCCGCCGCCGCAGCACGCATCATACGCGAAGAAATCGCCGCCCTCGCCAAATCCCTCGGCGACGACTAGCGGCAACGCGCCACGGCGCGCTTTACCGCCACCGCTTTCAAATAATCCCCCGGCCCGCCCTTGGCGGACCGGGGGTTTTTACGCTCCGGGGGGGGGACAAGATGAAGAGTGCCTCCGGCGGCTTTAGCTCTTAAGTCGTTCGGCCTGAAAGGACGAAGGGCCTAAGAAATTAAGAGAGCCTCCGGCGGCTCAAGGGTATGATACCCTTGAGAATCCCCAGAATTTTCGGAGCGGAAGCCGCTCCGAAAATAGGGGTGGGCGG
>NZ_JBUDSW010000168.1:0-8184 GCF_054921475.1 Desulfobaculum sp.
TCGGTCTGCGGCGCGGGGTGTGAGCGGCTGGCCAGCAGTACCGGGCCGTCCGGTCCGGGCGTGGCGGTGTGTATGGGCGCGGCCTCTGTGTTGTCGTAGCGGCGGAAAGCCCCCACCTCCGGCCCGCCCCAGTAGGTCACGCCGCGTACGGGCACGCGGATGATGCCAAGGACGGGGCTTGTGTCTTCCACAAGAGCGATGTTGACGCAGAACTCGCCGTTCTTTTTGACGAATTCCTTGGTGCCGTCCAGCGGGTCCACAAGAAAGAAGCGGGGCCATGCCGCGCGTTCGTTGGCGGGCAGGTGCGCGCCTTCTTCCGACAGGATGGGGATGTCCGGATACGCGGCGGCGAGGCGCTCGCAGATGAGGGCGTTGGACGCGCGGTCCGCCCGGGTGATGGGCGAATCATCGGCCTTGTATTCCACGTCGAAGCCGTCTTCGTAGATGCTGAGGATAACGCGTCCGGCGTCTTCGGCAATGGCGGTCAGGGTGTGGGCCATGGCGGTGAGGTCTGGGGGAGTCATATTGCGCGGTTCCTGCTGTTTTTGCCCATGCGGCGTTCCGTCAGCCGGACCGAGCGGCGCGCCTGCGCGGCGTCCCTGCGGCGGAAGTCTTCGGACGTTTCGGCGATAAGGGGCGGGGCCTGCATGGGCTTGCCGTCCTCATCAAGGGCAACAAAGGTGAGATAGGCGGAAACGGCGTGGCGCAATTCGCCGGTGAGGATATTTTCCGCATTGACGCGCACGCCCACTTCCATGGACGACGTGCCCACATAGTTCAGGCAGGCTTTGACGTGCACAAGGTCGCCCACGAACACGGGGTGCAAAAAGTCCATTCTGTCGATGCTGGCGGTGACGACGTTGCCCCGCACATGCCGCATGGCCACCACGGCCCCGGCGTTGTCGATGAGTTTCATCACCACGCCGCCGTGGACGTTTCCGGCGGGGTTGGCGTCCTGCGGCAACATCAGCTGCGACATGGAAATGCGGCTTTCTCGTACGGTTTTCCCTGGCATGAAGGCTCCTGATATATCGTGCAATGGGGGGCGCTGCCGCCTTGGGGCAGCCGCTGGACGGTACACGATTTCGCTGTGGACCGCTACGCGTCTGGTGGGATTAGTCGCAGGTCGGGCTGGGGGCGTCCACCCACAGGGGCAGCTTGACGGTGACGGAGGTGCCCGTCTCGCGGCTGGTCTCCAGTGCGATGCAGCCGCCGTGAGAGCGCGCTATGAGCGCGGCGGAGTAGGTGCCAAGGCCCGTCCCGCCCGGCTTGCCCGCTGTGGCGAACTTTTCGAAGAATCTGCTGCGGATTTCCTTGGGCACGGCTCCGGCGTTGTGGATGCTGATGGCGCCGGCGGAGTCGTCCAGCGTGATGGTGACGACGCCGTCCATGGGCGAGGCCTCCACCGCGTTGCGGATGAGGTTCGCCAGCATGGAGTACAGCAGCAGATTTTCGCCGTAGGCCGTAAAGGGCGTGTCCGGCGCAACGTTGCCCACGCGGTTGCGGCGGATGCGCACTTGCCGCGCCTCGGTCACGGGTTTCAGGTCCGTGATGATGCGTGTGAGCAGGTCGTTGATGTCCACGGCCTCGCGTGAAAGCGTGTAGGTGCCGCGCTCCATTTTGTAGAGGTCCATGGAGCGGTTGACCATATCCAGCATGCGGTAGCCGGACTTTTCCAGCTCGTCCATCAGCTTGAGCTGCTGCGGGGTGAGGTTGCCGTCATCGCGCAGGAGCTGGGGCACGTAGATGACGTTGTGCAGCGGGTTTTTCAGGTCGTGCCGCATAATTTGCTCCACGTCTTCGCGCAGTTGCTCCAGCTTTTTCTGCTCCGTCACATCGGTGGCAACCCAGATGACCCCGCGCGCGAGGTCCGACGGGTCCAGCGCCTTGCCTGTAAACTCTGCCCAGAAGGGCGTGTCGTCCTTGCGGCGCAGTTCGTATTGCGCGTGCACGGTTTCGCTGCGCTTTAAGCGGTCAATGAATGTGGCGGCAAAGTCGGCGTAGGTCTCGTCCGAGGTATGGATAATGCGCGTGCTTTGGCCCTGCATGTCCTCGGGCGTGTAGCCGAACATTTCGGCAAACAGGGCGTTGACCCGGACGATGATGCGGTTTTCGCGCACGTACAGGACGCCCACCATGGAGTTGTCGAAAATGGCCTCGAATTCCTCCAGCGCTTCCTGAATGCGCTGCTCCTGCCGCTTGCGCTCGGTAATGTCGCGGAACCAGAAAATGCGGCCAAGATGCGTGCCTTTGTTGCTGAAGAAGCCGCGGGAGCGGCGCTCGATGACGCGGCCATCGCGAAGCTCCAGCTCGTAGTCGTCCTCTTCGACCTCCGGGTGCTCGCACAGCCAGAGAAAGTGCTGGTACATCGCGCCCGGGTCGGGCATAAGTGCGTCAATTTTCGAAAACGCCTGCTCGCGGTTTTCGGGAAGCAGGTCCTGTGGTTCAAGGTGCCACTGCTCAAGGTAGCTGACGTTCCAGAAGGTGGCGTAGAGGTTATGGTCCACCACAAGGATGCCGTCGGGCGAGGTGTCCTGCTCTGTGCGCAGCAGGGCGTCCTGATAGCTGAGGCGGCGCGCGACCACGGCGCGGTAGAGCAAGATGCCCGCGCCAATGAAGAACAGCGTCAGCACCACGGCAAAGGCCGTGCGCTGCATGCGCAGGGAGGTGAATCCTTCGCTGACCTTCGTGGCGTCGGCGGAGAGGCCTCTGGGCAGGTGCTGGGTGCCACTGGACGCCGTGGCCCATGCCACCAGCCTGCAGCACGGCCCGCCGGAACCGTCTCCATTGCCGGTGATGTGCCCTTCATGCGATTCCAGAACCTTGAGGCGCCATGCGCTGGGCACGGGGGAGTCGTCAAAGGTGGGCTCCAGAATGCTGCGGCCCAAAACAGGGCGGGCGTTGTTGAATAAAAAGCGTCCATGCCGGTCGAGGAGGAAGACCTCGCCGTAGCCTTGCAGGCGCAGGGGGCTGACGTAGCTGTTGACGAGGTGGTTCAGGTTGACCACCGCAATAACGGCGCCGTGCATGACCGTGGTGGTGCGCACCGGAGCGATGATGGCCAAAAAGCGGTTGCGGGGTGTGATGTGCAGGTCCGGGGCGTACATGGCGTCCGGTGAATCCTGAATAATGCCCCACGACTCTTGAATCCAGCGTTCGGCCTCGCGCTCGGCCTGCTCCGCGCTCTGAAAGCCGGAAATAGCCAGCATCCCCGGCGCGTCGGGGGATTCGTAATAGCCAAGGACGAGCAGTTCGGGAAAGCTGGCCCGCAGTGGCTCGAACATATTTGGAAAGGTGGCCTTGCGCTCGCTCCCGGATTCGATTTTGGGCATGGTTCTGCGGGCAAGGTGTGTGATGGCGGCGCTGAGTGCGCCAAGGCGGTTTTCAATGGCGCGGCGGGAGAGCTGCACCGCGGTCATTTGCTGGTCGTTGAAAATGCGCTCGTAGTCCGATGCGGCTTGGTCGTCTATCCAGTAGGCTGCGGCGGAAAAGATGCTGGTGGCGATGAGGAGGCCAAGGGCGTAGAGCGCCGTCAGCCACCAACGGTGGCGCCGGAATCCCACGGAGGTGCGTGGCGAAGGAGGTGGATGCTGCATGTGGCTGTGCTACCTGCGGTACGTGGCCGTGTCTTCGGCGCTTTACACCGGTGCCTTCTTTCCCTAATCACATCGGAAAAACGGAAACAAATCACATCATACCCTATGAGGATAAAATAATGAAGCTGGTTCGCTCTTTGCGTGCGGTGTTTCTTTGTCTTTTGCTGTTTGGCCTTGCTGGGTGCGCGTCCATGGGCGGCACTCCGGCGCGCCCAGACGACACCGTGCGCTTTCCCCGTGTGGTGATGGAAACGACCATGGGCGACGTTGTCCTTGAGTTAAACCGCGTCCGCGCCCCAAAAACGACCGAGATGTTTTTGCGGTTTGTGGAGCAGGGGCTGTATGACGGCACCGTGTTCCATGCCCTTATTGATAACGTGATGCTGCAGGGCGGCTACTTTGATGAGAACCTGAAACGCCGGGACACCGGGGTGCTGGAGTTCACCAACGAGGCGGACAACGGCCTGACCCATGAGTTCGGCACCATTGCCTTTTCCCACCGCAATGCTGGCGGAAAGAACTTGACGCCGGGCTTCTTTATCAACGTCAATTGGGACGGGAATCCTGAACTCAACTACGACTCGCACGTGGATATTTCCTACGGCCTGCCTGTTTTCGGCAAAATTGTCGGTGGAATGGACACGGTGCTTGATATTGTGGAAAAGGCGCAGGACCATGGGCGCTTGGTGCGTATTTTCATTATTCCTGATACCTATGAGCGCATCATCCACGCCTACCGCGACGACAGCGCCGAATCGGACTAGGGCGGCCCTTTGTCCGGCCTTGGCGCGCTGCCGGCGCGCCTGACGCAACGCACAACCACCCCACAAGGAGTGACATATGAAAACTGCACGACTGTTTCTGGCGGCCCTGACGCTGGCTGCCCTCTGCTTCGCCACCGCCGCCTTTGCCGCCAAGCCCGGTCCCGGACCGGTGGTGGTGCTGGAAACCACCATGGGCAATGTGATGGTGATGCTGGACGAGAAGAACGCCCCGGTTTCCACAAAGAACTTCCTCCAGTATGTGGACGATGGCTTTTATGACGGAACGCAGTTCCACCGCGTGATTGACGGCTTTATGGTGCAGGGCGGCGGCTTTGACGGCACCCTGAACCAAAAGACCAACACCCGTCAGCCCATCGTGAACGAGGCGGGCAACGGCCTGTCCAACGACAAGGGCACCATCGCCATGGCGCGGACCTCCGTGGTGAACAGCGCCACCAGCCAGTTCTTCATCAATCTGGTGGACAACGACTTCCTGAACCACAAGGACGAAACCCCGCGCGGCTTCGGCTCTGCGGTGTTTGGCCGGGTTCTCCGCGGCATGGACGTGGTGGAGAAGATTGGCAAGGTTTCGACGGGCCGGTCCCGCGGTATGGGCGACGTCCCGCGCGAGACCATCCTCATCAAGAAGGCCTACCGCTACGAGGACGCTGCCAAATAGCGCGCCTGCGCTCCAGCGTCTGACCACAGTACAAGACAAAGCGCCCTGTCCGATGTTCTCGGGCAGGGCGCTTTTGCGTGCGGTGGCCTAGGGCTGCGCGGACAGCGTGGCCGCGAGGTCGGCGGCAAGCTGGTGCAGGATGTCCTGCACGCCGCGCTCAAGGGCGCTGGCAAGGTCTGCCGCCTTATGGCGGCGGAGGGGGACGCGCTGGGTGTAGGTCTGGTCAAACATAATGTCGTAGTCCCCAACCGTATCGCGCAGCAGGAAGAATTGCATCTGCACCACGGCGGCGGGGGCGTCCGTGTCCTGAAAGTCGCCGTGCAGGGCGCTGACTGTGCCCTCCAGCACGTAGTCCGGGCGCAGGGTGGAGCCATCACCGGCCACGGCGGTGAACAGCGCGGCGGAGCGCATGGCGCGGCGCGTGGCCTGCGTCAGCATGTCTGCCGGGTTCACGAGGTACTGGTTGTAGTAGTCAAAGGCATAGAGCGTCTCGCCCGTGCGGTAGACCATTTCGCGTCCGGAGCTCTCGGGCGCGATGGCGAGGCGGCGGACCTTAAGGACGCCCGTCGCGCTAACGCCTGTGGGCGCCGGCGGCGCGGGGCGCAGGGCGTAGTGGTGAATCTCCGGCGCGGGGCCTGTGAGGCTTCCGGCGCAGCCCGCGCACAGCAGGGCGAGCGCCGTCACGGCAAGGCAGAGGGCAGTGGTGGCGTAGCGCTTCACGGCAGTTTCTCCGGGTCGATGCGTTTGGGCGGCGCGCCAAGGATGAGGCGCGCGGGGTTCTGGCGGGCTTCCCCGGCCACGGCGTTGAGGTTGTCCATCAGCCGCCGGGTGTCCTGCAGGATGGCGCGGATGTTGGCGGACTCGGACTCCGTCAGGTCGCCTACGCCGCGCAGGGTGCGCTCCAGCTGTTTCATGCTGCGGCGGATGTCCTGCGCTGCGGCGCTGATGTCCTCAATGGTGCCGGGCAGGCGCGAGAGGGCCGCGCCGAGCTTGTCGTCCTCCAGCAGGGTGTTGATGCTGACGCTGGCGCGCTCCAGATTGGTGCTGACGTTGCGCGCCTTCTGGAAGGTGGCCACAAAGTTTTCTTCGGAGCTGTCCACCATGCGGCGGGCTCCGGCCACGGCCGCGGCGGCGTCGGGGACGATGGTTTCAAGGCGCGGGTCGCTCAGCAGGGTGTTGACGCGGCGCAGGCCCGTGCGCAGTTCCAACAGGTCCTGCTGGATGAGGCCGCCAAGGGTGGCGACATCGGCTTCGTCGAGGCCGGTGTTCACCTTGTCCAGAATCTGCGCGAGAGTGTCGCCGATGTGCTGGAATTCAATTTCCTTAATGGCGTCGCCGATGCTGTCCATGGCGGCTTCCAGCCTGCTCATGGTGCTGGGCGCGGAGGGAATGTAGGGGTTCTCCGGCTCCCAGCTGATAGGCAGGGGCGGGGAGTCCTCGGGATCAAAGAAGTTGAGCTCCAAAAACGCGATGCCGGTCAGGCCCTGCGTGGTCAGGCGGGCGCGCAGGCCAAGCTCAATGGGACGGCGCAGGTACAGCTTCTCCCGCGCGATGCGCTGGCCGAAGAAATTGGTCACCAGTTCCTTGTCCAGCGCCATGTCCACCAGCACGTAGCGGCCCAGCTCATCCGCGTGGGGGTAGCGCGTCCAGGCAAAGGTGATGTTCTTGACCGTGCCCACCTTCACGCCGCGGAATTTCACAGCGCCGCCAACGTCCAACCCTTGGACGGATTCGTCAAAGTAGGATTCCACGATAATGCTTTCGCGGAAGGTGGTGCCAACACCAAGGTAGATGATGGTCGCGGCCAAAAGGCCTATCCCCGTCAGGATGAAGAGGCCGAGCCGAAACCGGCTTGTCCGAGTGCTCATGGTTGTTCGTCGCTTTCCGCCTTGCGGTTGAAGAAGTGGCGGACCCACGGGTTGTCGGAGTGGTCCTTCAGGTCATTGGGGCGGCCTTCTGCGATGATGCCCCGCGTGCGTTTATCCAGCATTATGACACGGTCCGCAATGGTGTAAATGCTGGGCAGTTCGTGCGTGACCACCACAAAGGTCATGCCGAGGCTGTCCCGCAGGCTGAGGATAAGCTCGTCCAGTCCCGCCGAGGTGATGGGGTCCAGCCCGGCCGATGGCTCGTCCAGAAACATGATATCCGGGTCCAGCGCCATGGCGCGTGCTAAGGCCGCACGCTTGCGCATGCCGCCGGAAAGTTCCGCTGGCATATGCTCCTCGTAGCCGGAAAGGCCAACAAGGGAAAGCTTCATGCGCGCGGCAAGGTCCATGGCCTCGTCCGGCAGGGTGGTGAACTCCTCCATGGGCAGGCGGATGTTCTCGCGTATGGTCAGGGACCCGAACAGCGCCCCGGACTGATACGTCACCCCAAAGCGCCGCAGGATGGCGCGGTGGTCGTCGCCCGTGGCGGCGGTGAAATCCTCCCCGCCAATGAGCACCCGGCCGGAGCGCGGGGCCTTGAGCCCGATCATATGCTTGAGCAGGGTGGATTTGCCGCAGCCCGACCCGCCAAGAATGACAAACACCTCGCCCGGTGCCACGGAAAAACTGACATCATCGAGGATGACGGTGTCGCCATAGCCGCCGACAAGGCGGTCCACCTGTATGAGTGGCGCGTCGGTCATGGCTATATCCCCAGCGCGTAGTAGATGGTGGCCAAAATGCCGTCCGCCACGGCGATAAGCACCAGTCCGCTCACCACGCTGGAGGTGGTGGAGACGCCAACGGCGCTGGCTCCGGACCCGGTGCGCAGCCCGCGCTGGCAGCCGATGCCCGCCACAAGAATGCTGAAGATGAGCGCCTTGAACAGCCCGCCCAGCACGTCGCCGGTGGTGACGTTTTCAAAGACGCGCGTGGCGTAGGTGATGAGGGGATACCCAAGCCCCGTCACCACAATGCCGCCGCCAATCAGCGCGAAAAAGTTAAAGAAGATGGTCAGCACCGGCATAATCAGCAAGGTGCCAAGAACGCGCGGCACCATCAGAAAGCGTATGGGGTCCAGCCCCATGGTGCGCAGGGCGTCCACTTCTTCATTGATGACCATGGTGCCGATTTCCGCGGCAAAGGCCGATCCGGAGCGCCCCGCAAGCAGGATGGCCGTAACCAGCGGGCCAAGCTCGCGCAGCATGGAAAGGCCA
>NZ_JBUDSW010000169.1:0-8156 GCF_054921475.1 Desulfobaculum sp.
CACACCTGCAAGTCTGTTACCCCTTTGTTACCCCCACAACAAAAAAAGAGGTCACGCAAAGTGCGTAACCTCTTGAAATTCTATGGTGCGCCAGGGAGGATTTGAACCCCCGGCCGTCGGCTTAGAAGGCCGATGCTCTATCCAACTGAGCTACTGGCGCGCATGGGTTGCGTCTTATATGCCACAGTGGGGGGAGCGGTCAAGTGGTCTGGGGGGAAAAGGTAAAACTGTTGCGCGCCGGGGGGCGAGGGGGTACCATCCGCGCTCTGGCAGGCTGCGGGGTCCGGCCACGCGCCGCGCCCTGTCTTCCACAACCTTCACGGCTCCCGCCACCCGAGGTAAGACCACTGCTTCCCCGCTTTTCGTCATTCGCCGATATTCAGGTCCATCTGGACACGCTGGGCCTCTTTCATATGGACCTTGGACTGGAGCGCGTCCACTCCGCCACCGCCGCGCTGAACCTGCTCTCCCCGCCCTATGGGGTCATCCACGTTGTCGGCACCAACGGCAAGGGCTCAACCTCGCGCACCATCGCCGAACTCGCCCGCGCCCACGGCCTGCGCGTTGGCCTCTACGCGTCGCCGCATTTTATCACCCCGCGCGAGCGCATCCTTGTTGATGGCCGCATGCTGCCCGCGGACGCATGGGTCCGCAGCGCCAACGCCGCCATGGACGCCGCGCCGCCCGAGGGGCTGACCTATTTCGAATTTCTCACCGTGCTCGCCATCCATGCCTTTAACGCCGCAGGGGTGGACCTTGCCGTCATGGAAGCTGGACTCGGCGGCACCTACGACGCGGCGGGCGTGCTACGCACAGACCTCACCGTCTATACCGCCATCGGCATGGACCACGAGGCCATCCTCGGCCCCACCCTTGCCGACATCGCCGCAGACAAAGCCGGAGCCATGCGGGGTGGCACTCCCGTGGTTACCACACCGCAGGACGACGAGGCCATGCGCGTGCTCTCCGCCCACGCCGCCAAGGTCGGCGCGCCCCTGTCCCGCGCCGCCGACGTCCTCGACTACGCGCCGGAAACAGGCACAGTCCACCGCTCTGGAACCCACGCGCCCAGCGCCAAGGGCGTCCTCCCGCGCATGAAGGGCCCGCATCAGCAGCGCAACCTGCACCTTGCCCTTGCCGCATGGCACCTGTACGCAGAAGCGCGCGGCATCGCCATCACAGCAGACGCCTGCCGCGCCGCCGCAGCCACGGCCATGGTTCCGGGCCGCTTCCAGCACATACCGGGCGAGCCAGACATCTATCTTGATGGCGCGCACAACCCCCAGGCGCTGACAGCCCTCGCGCAGACCCTGCGCGCCGAGAGGATTCGGCCCGCGGCAGTCATCTTCACCTGCCTTGCGGACAAGGACCTTGGCACCATCGCCCCGCAGGTCCGCGCGCTGGCGCCGGATGCCCCGGTCTATGTGCCGGAGATGCCGGACAACTCCCGCGCCCGGGACGCCGCCGAAACGGCCCGCGCCATCGGCGCGCCAGCCCACGCCGCCCCGGATATGGCCACCGCCCTCACGCAGGCCAAGAGCCACGGCGGGCCGGTGCTGCTGTGCGGCTCCTTGTATTTACTGGCCGCATTCTTTACTCTGCATCCTGAACACTTGAGTGACAACGACCACACCCACTAAGCCGGAAAACACATGCCGAACCTGTACCGACACATCCCCTCCGTGGACGCCGTGCTCGCGGCGCTGGACACGGTGGACGACATAGCCGCCCAGCCCCGCCCCCTTGTCCGCGGGCTGGTGAATGACTTTCTCGACTCCTGCCGTGCGGACATCCGCAGTGGCCGCGTGACCGAGGCCGAGCAGCTGTCCCTGACCGCCCTCACCCCGGCGCTGACCGCCTTTGTCCGCGCCGCATCGCGCCCGCATTTCCGGCGCGTGCTCAACGCCACGGGCGTGGTCATCCACACCAATCTCGGGCGCTCCATCCTTGCGCCGCAAGCCATGGACGCCGTGGCCGACGCCTGCGCCAACTACTCCAACCTTGAGTTCGACCTTGCCACCGGAGAACGTGGCAGCCGCTACAGCCACGTAGAAGACGTGCTCTGCCGCCTGACTGGCGCGGAAGCCGCCCTTGTGGTCAACAACAACGCCGCAGCCGTGCTCCTTGTGCTGGAGACCCTTGGCAAAGGCGGCGAGGTTATCGTCTCACGCGGGCAGTTGGTGGAGATTGGCGGCTCGTTCCGCATCCCGGACGTGATGGCGAAAAGCGGCGCACATCTTGTGGAGGTTGGCGCCACCAACCGCACCCACCCGCGCGACTACGAGGACGCCATCACCGAGGACACGGCCGCACTCCTGCGCGTACACTGCTCCAACTTCCGCATCGTGGGCTTCACCAAGGAAGTGTCCTCGGCCCAGCTGGCAGAACTCGCCCGCGCCCACGGCCTGCCCAGCATTGAAGACCTCGGCAGTGGCAACCTACATCCCTTCGCCTCAGGCGAACTGGACGAACCCACCGTGCAGGACACCGTGGCCTCAGGGATTGACGTGGTCACCTTCTCCGGGGACAAAGTCCTCGGCGGGCCGCAGGCGGGCATTATCGTCGGCAAGAAGGACTATATCGACCGCATCAAGCGCAATCCGCTCAACCGCGCCATGCGCATCGACAAAATGACCCTTGCCGCGCTGGAAGCCACCCTGCGCCTGTACATCGACCCCGACGCCGCCCCCAAATCCGTCCCCACCCTGCGCATGATTACCGCAAGCGAGGACGACCTGCACAGGCGCGCCGCCCTGCTGGCCGGCACCATCAACAGCTCCCTGCCCCAGCTGGCCCAGACCGAGCTTGCGGCAGGCCAATCCCGCGTAGGTGGCGGCTCCTTCCCGGAGCGCGATTTGCCCACCACGCTGGTGCGCATTCTGCCCACCGCGTCCATCAGCGCCGACGCCCTGCGCCGCGCCCTGCTGGACACCACCCCGCCCCTTGTGGGACGCATTGAGGACGACGCCCTGTGTCTGGACCCCAGAACGCTGGGCGATGACGAATTTTCCATGGTCGCCGGCGCCCTTACCGAGGCACTCACACGGCTGACCGCATCTGGCAACGCACAGTAAGGCGGCCCATCCGCCACATCTCCCCTCACCGATTCAACACAGAGGATGATAGAACATGGCTCAAGACGAATTGCTTTTTGAATCCCGCAACAGCTGGGAAGTGTACGAAACCGAGGAACACCGCTCCGCAATGGACGAGCTGGCCGACCGCTATCTCGACTTCCTCACCCGCTGCAAGACCGAACGCGAAACCGTGGACTACGTCACGGACATCGCCACCAAGGCCGGATTCACCGAAGACTTCTCCGGCGACAAGGTCTTCCGCGTGATGCGTGGCAAGACCATGCTCCTCGCCCGCAAGGGCAAGAAGCCGCTGTCCGAAGGCATCCGCCTGCTGGGCGCGCATTGCGACGCCCCGCGCCTCGACTTCAAGCAGCACCCCCTCTATGAGGACTGCAACATCGGCCTCGCCAAAACCCACTACTACGGCGGCATCCGCAAGTACCAGTGGCTGGCGCGCCCGCTGGCCCTGCACGGCGTCATCGTCAAGGAAAACGGCGAAACCGTTACCGTGAACATTGGCGAGGACGCGGGCGACCCGGTCTTCACCGTGCTGGACCTGCTGCCCCACCTTGCCTACGAGCAGGCCGAAAAGCCGCTGTCCAAGGCCTTTGAGGCCGAAAAGCTCAACGTTGTCCTCGGCCATGCCCCGGCTGCCAAGGACGGCGAGGACGACAAGGACACCGGCCGCATCAAAAAGCAGGTCCTGCGCCTGCTGAACGAAAAATACGGCATTGTGGAAGAGGATTTCTTCAGCGCCGAGATTCAGGTCGTCCCCGCCGGTCCTGCCCGCAAGGTTGGTCTGGACGGCTCCCTGCTTGGCTCCTACGCCCACGACGACCGCATCTGCGTCTTCACCGGCCTGGAGGCCCTGCTCACCGCTGAGCAGCCCGAGCACACGCAGGTGGTGCTGTTCTGGGACAAGGAAGAAATCGGCTCCGAGGGTTCCACCGGTGCCAAGAGCCTGTTCTTCGAGTACAGCCTTGAGGACCTCATTGACGCATGGGAGCCCGGCACCCGCCTGTCCCGCGTGCTCATGAACTCCAAGGCCATCTCTGCCGACGTGCACGGCGGTCTGGACCCCGACTATCAGGAAGTGCACGAAAAGCTGAACGCCTCCCTGCTGGGCCACGGCCCCGTGTTCTGCAAGTTCACCGGCCACCGCGGCAAAGTGGCGGCCAACGACGCCCACGCTGAATACGTGGGCTGGCTGCGCGGCCTGCTGAACAAGGCAGGCATCCCGTGGCAGATGGCCGAGCTGGGCAAGGTGGACCTCGGCGGCGGCGGCACCGTTGCCAAGTACCTTGCCGTGTACGGCATGGACATCATCGACTTCGGTCCCTCGGTCCTCGCCATGCACTCGCCCTTTGAGATTGCCTCCAAGGCCGACCTCTACACCACCATGCTCGCCTACCGCGAGTTCTTGAAAAGCTAGCGGTCACCCAACGACGTAAAAAAAGGGCGGCTCCTTTCGGGGCCGCCCTTTTCTGTATGCTCTTCTCGTCCGGTCCTACTCGCCGCCCGCGTCCCCGCGCAAGGTGAGGTAGGGCGTCAAGTCCGCATGGAGCATGGCGTCCAGCTCCGAGCGGTCCGCCATGGGCACCCGCACGTGCAGAAAGGCAAACAGCGGGTACTCCAGCCAGTTGATGGGCCGCAGTTCCAGCGGCTCGGTAAAGCGGCTGGCAAAGCCCTCGTAGTCCACGTCCTGCACATCCGCGCCCTTCACGCCCGAAGGCAGGTCGCCAATGATATTGGCCCAGACAAACCCGTCGCGCTCAGCGATAAGGGCGTCCCAGTCCGGGCGCTTGTTGTTCAGGTAAAAGTCATACACGTCAATATCCCACGCGTGGGCGGCGATGTCCGTCACGCACCAGCCCGCAAAGCGCATGGGGTTGACCTCAATGGGCACGATGCTGCCGTCCGCACGCACGCGCAGCTCGGCATGCATGGGGAAGTTTTTCAGCTCCGCCAGCTCGCCAAGGCGCTGCGCCCACGCCGTAAACATGGGCAGACGCTCCCGCATGATGGCCGAAGACGTCACGTACAGCCTGTCGCTCACGTCCTTGCCCGACGAAAACTCGTGGTGCAAAATGTTCAGGATAACAGGCTCGCCCGCGTCGTCAAAGTAGACGTCCACGGCAAACTCCTCGCCCTCGATGACTTCCTCAATGATGAAGGCGTCGATGTTCAAGACCTGCCGGGGGTAGATAGTCTGAATCTCGTCCACCTCGGCGTGGATGGCGCTGACGGCCTCGCGCCACTCCTCGGCGGTGGCGGCAAGGTGCACGCCAAGGCTATAGAACCCGACGCTGGGCTTCACCACCACGGGCAACGGCAGGTCCGCCGGGTTCACGGCGTCCAACTCCGCGAAGGGCACCTTGCGGTAGAAAAAGTCCGGATTTTCGGTGCGCAGCAGGTCGCGGCACCTTGCCTTGTCCTTAAAGATGTCTATGGTCTCCGGCAGGGACGTAAAGGCAAGGTTTTCGGCAATCCAATCAATGGCGTTTTCGGAATTGCAGTAGACGCGGGTGATGGCCCCTTCCTTCACCTGCCGGACAAGGTCCGCCGCATCAGTGGTGGCAATGCCGGAGCCGACCAGCATCTGCCGCGCCCGCTCGGTATCGCACACGGGCAGAGCATTCTGGCGGATAGAGTCCTTCAAAAACTGAGAAACATACGGTTTATCAAGAAGTATCATAATCAGTACCTTACCTTCCCTTCTGCGTGTATGGTCCCGCCGCCCTTGGCGGACGGTGGTAAATCCATCCTTGACTTCACCCGGGGGTGAAGTATTACATCCCTCGAACAGGAGTTGAACGATGCCTCTTTATGAATTTGAATGCGACAAATGCGGTGCGCAGTTTGAGGATTTGGTGGCGTCCGACGCGGCCGCGCCCCCCTGCCCTGAATGTTCCAGCGGAGCGACACGGAAACTGCTCTCAGCCACCTCACTTCACATCGAAGCGGCCAGCCCCCTCGACAGAAAACCCGACGCCAAGGTGCAGCACAATGTGCAGAAAGCCATGAAGCGTCGCGCTGTCGCAGCGGCCGCATGCCCCGGCAAAGCCAGTGGCGGATGCAGCGGGTGCAGTAGCGCAAGCTAACCGCACTCCCGTCCATACCTCCCGCGCGCATCCCGCGCAGGAGTGAAAACGTCAGAACCTTCGTCCTCGGACGGGTTCTGGCGTTTTTCATTTCCCGCCGCAGGGCCTACTTGCCGTCACCGTGGTGCAGCCACGTCCCCATGCCGCAGGCATTGCACCGTTCACACTCCACCTTGCCACAGAGCGCCGTTCCTTTCACGGTTTTGTAGCGCTCCCACTCGCGGTACAGGTACTCCCTGTCCACGCCAATATCCACGCACTCCCACGGCAGGGGTTCATCCTTGCCGCGCTCGCGGTCAAGATAGGCGCCCATGTCGCCATCCCACTGCCTCAGCGCCTTGCGCCAGTTCATGCCCGGACGGGCGGCAATCTCAATGAGGTCAAAAATTTTCTCGTCCCCACGCGCCAAAAGCCCCTGCAGGCGCGCCGGTGCGGGCTTGTCCACGCGCACCTGAAAGCCCTTCACAGGCTTCACTACCTTCTTGAGGCGCTTCATCACCTCGTTAAGATGCGCCTCGCCCGCCATGGGCGCCCACTGAAACGGGGTCCACGGCTTGGGCACAAGGCTGCTGACACCGAGGGTCACGTGACCAACACCGGTCTTCTTCTTGCCACGCCCGGCGTCGATGGCCTCGCGGATGCGCTGAAGGAACTCACCAAGCTCGCGGTAGTCCTCTTCGGTCTCATCCGGCCAGCCCGCAATGATGTACAGCTTCAGGTGATTAAATTGCAGCCGGCTGATGCGCGACACCGCGTCGAGGAACTTTTCCTCGTCAAGGCGCTTGTTGATGGCCTCGCGGATGCGGTGGCTGGCGCCCTCCAGCGCAAGGGTCACGCTGCGGGTGCCGGTGCGGCGCAAAAAGGTCAGGAAGTCATCGGTCAGACCGTCATAGCGTAGCGAGGCGAGGGAAAACTTCGTCCCGCGCTCATGGAGCCATGTCAGGAAGGGATACAGGTCCGGCCAGTCCGTGAGCGCCGTGCCCACAAGGCCGACCTTGCCGGGATTCACGCGTTCGACAATGTCCTTGAGAACGTCAACGCGCGCATGCCGGGGCGGACGGTAGATGTACCCCGCGGCGCAGAAGCGGCACCCATAGGGGCAGCCGCGGTTCACTTCCAGCAGGAACATGTCGCGAAATTCGGATTCCTGCGTCACAAAGCAGGAATGTCCGGGCTGTGAAAGCTCATTGCCATGCCCGGCAAGGACGCGCCGGGTCGGCGCTGTGGCGAGGGCCGGAATGTAGACGCCGTCGCGTCCGGCAACGGCGCGCAGATAGTCCATGGTGCTTGCGCCGTCAAAGGCGTAGGACGCGCATTCAGCCAGCAGGTCCGCAAAGCCCGCCTCGGCCTCGCCAACCCAAAACAGGTCCACAGCCGGGGCCACAGGCGCAGGATTCATAAAGGACAACGGCCCGCCAGCAGTTATCAGCGGCCACGCTCCATCACGGTCCTTACTGCGCAGAGGAATACCCGCCCGGTCCAGCATCTGGGCCATGGCGCGGTACTCTTCCTCAAAGTTGAGGCTAAAAGAAATGACGGGAAAGTCCGACAACGGCCGCCCGGAGTCATACGCCCGAGGCTCCTCGTCTCCCCCCTCCCAGAAAAACCGCTCCGCAATAATGCCGGGGCACTCCTCCAGCAGCTTCCACACCACCTGCCACCCAAGGGTGGACAATCCAAGGCGCGCAGAACCAGGAAACACCAAAGCCACAGGAAGCCGCCCCCCCCACTCGGGAACAGACGGCCTGTCCAAACCATAAAACACGCCGGACTCCGGCGGATACAACGTCGCTTCGCTCATGCGGCGGTTATATACACATTGCCGCGAAAGGCAAATTGCGCAGAGGAAGTGAGGGGGCTGGAGGCGGCCAAAAAGAAAAACCCCACCCTGCCTTGGCAGGGTGGGGAAACAGTCTGGGAAAACAAGAGAGACACTCCGCGTCAAGCCCCCCTAATTCACCACCACATCCCCAGCGTC
>NZ_JBUDSW010000170.1:0-8086 GCF_054921475.1 Desulfobaculum sp.
TGGCGTCTGCGGCAAGCAGCCGGACGTTGCGGCCCTGCAGGACCTGCTGACCTACCTGCTCCGCGGCATTGCCGTGGTTGCAGTGGAGGGTCGGCGCGTGGGCGTCACGGATATTGACGCCGACCGTTTCGTGGCCAGCGGGCTGTTCTCTACCCTGACCAACGTGAATTTTGACCCCGCGCGGTTTGACAGGCTTATCCCCGAGGCCGTCCGCCTGCGTGAGGGCCTTATTGAAAAGGTCGCCGCCGCCGGTGGCCGCGCCCAGTACACCGAAGGGGCCGTGACCTTCACCCCCCGCGCCGGTGCGGACCTGTCCGAAGAGGGCGAGCGCTGCGGGCTGACCGTGGACCACGCCGAAAACGACGACATCCGCTCCCTGCAGCATACGGTGCTCTTTGGCCTGCGCGGCGTTGCCGCCTACGCCGACCACGCCCGCATCCTCGGCAAGGAAAGTGACGAAGTCTACGCCTTCCTGCATGAGGGGCTGGCCGCCATCTATCAGGACCTTGACCTGAACGCCTGGGTGGGCCTTACCCTCAAGACCGGCGAAGTGAACCTTGCGGTCATGGAACTGCTGGACGATGCGAACACCTCCACCTACGGCCACCCCGTGCCCACCAGCGTGCCGCTGGGCCACCGTGCGGGCAAGGCCATCCTCGTCTCCGGTCATGACCTCAAGGACCTGCGCGATATTCTGGAGCAGACCGAGGGCAAGGGCATCAGCGTGTACACCCACGGTGAAATGCTGCCCTGTCACGGCTACCCCGAGTTGAAGAAGTACCCGCATTTCTACGGCCACTACGGCACGGCGTGGCAGAACCAGCAGCGCGAGTTTGCGGACTTCCCCGGCGCTATTCTCATGACCACCAACTGCATCCAGAAGCCCATGCCCAGCTACATGGACAATATCTACACCACCGGCCTTGTGGGCTGGCCCGGTGCCCAGCACGTCACCAACGGCGACTTTGGGCCCGTGATTGACAAGGCGCTGGCTATGGACGGCTTTGCCGCTGAGGAAGACAAGGGCGCGGTGATGACCGGCTTTGCCCGCAACGCCGTCATGGGCGTGGCGGACACCGTCATCAGCGCCGTGAAAAGTGGCGACATCCGTCACTTCTTCCTCGTGGCAGGCTGCGACGGCGCCAAGCCCGGACGCAACTACTACACCGAGTTCGTGGAAAAGGTGCCAAACGATTGCGTGGTGCTGACCCTTGCCTGCGGCAAGTTCCGCTTCTTCGACAAGCAGCTGGGCGACATCGGCGGCATTCCGCGCCTGCTGGACGTGGGGCAGTGCAACGACGCCTACTCCGCCATCCGCATCGCCACCGCCCTTGCCGAGGCCTTTGACTGCGGTGTGAACGACCTGCCGCTGTCCATGGTGCTGTCGTGGTACGAGCAGAAGGCCGTGGCCATCCTGCTGACGCTTCTGTACCTTGGCGTGAAGGATATTCGCCTTGGCCCGACGCTGCCGGAATTCCTGACCCCCAACGTGCTGAACGTTCTGGTGGAGAATTACGACATCAAGCCCATCGCCACCCCGGATGAGGACCTGAAGGCCATTCTCGGCTAATCACGGCCCTTTCCAGCATGAATACCGCGGCCCCGCACACCTTGTGCGGGGCCGTTTTGCGTTGTGGTGAGAAAAAGTCTGCAAAAGGGTGGCCGGGAGGTATTTTGATATGTATAACGGTATACAGTGTGTTTTTTATAGGGAAGGAATGAATATATCTCAGGGAGTGTATCCATGAGAAAGTGGACAAAGCCGACGCTTTGGGTCGTTTTTGGTGTCCTTATCTCATTTCCGATCTTTAGTCTGACGTATTATACAATGGTCAGAACCTCCACGCCTCAATTCTGTGCATCCTGTCATGAAATCGAATTTGCCTACAATACATGGCGGACCTCAAGCCACGTGAACAACGGCCAGGGGGCCGTGGCGGACTGTATGGACTGCCACCTCCCCGCCCCGCAGGACACCGTGAACTTTTTCTACATGAAAACGGCCCACGGCATCCGCGACGTGGTGCTGCACTTTGTCAAAGGCTCGGAGGCCTACGACAACGCCGTGCAGCGCGAAAAGGCCTACAAATCCTTCAAGAACGCCCAGTGCCAGAAGTGCCACCGCAATATTCTGTATATTCCGGACAAGCGCGGGGCCATGTTGGCGCACCGGACGGTGCTCTACGCGCGCCCGGGCTACGAGAAGAAGTGCGTCGATTGTCATAGAGACTTGGTCCATAACGAGCGGCCATTCTATGACTTTAAGCAATTGCGGCCCGATGCCTCATTGGCCGGGTTGTAGATGAGGATGTGGATGCTATTCGGACCCAGCTGACGGAGGAGCTATGAACACACGAAGAGTATGGGGAACCGTCGTCGTGGCCGCCGCGCTTGTGGGGGGCTTCGCCATTGCGGCGTGGGCGCAGAATTTTCCAAAAGCGCGCGAATTCCGGTTGGAGCGCAGCATGCCCAAGCAGGCCGAAGCCTGCATTGAGTGCCACAAGGTGGAGCACCCGGGCCTGTTTGCGGACTGGGCGCGCAGCCGCCATGCGAACGCGGGCATTACCTGTCTGGACTGCCACCTTGCCGACCCTGTGGACAAGGACATCAGTCAGGAGCACTTCAAACAGTACGAAAACAGCGATTCACCTTGGGGCCGCAGGGAATACCGCGTGCCCGTCGCCGGTGTGGTGACGCCTAAGGACTGTTCGCGCTGCCATCCTGACGAGGTGAAGCAGTACAGCCGCTCCAAGCACGCCAACACTGTGGAAATCATGTGGAAGCTGGACCCGTGGCTGAACAAGGGCATGAACTCCGACAACGAGCGCAAGACGGGCTGTTATTACTGCCACGGCACCGTGCTCAAGATGAAGGACGGCAAGCTGGACCCGGCCACGTGGCCCAACGTTGGCGTTGGCCGCGTGAATATGGACGGCTCCCTTGGCAGCTGCACCAGCTGTCATACGCGCCACCGCTTCTCCGTGATGGAGGCGCGCAAGCCGGAAGCCTGCGGTCAGTGCCACCTTGGCCCGGACCATCCGCAGATTGAAATCTACACGGAATCCAAGCACGGCGACATCTACAACACCTTCGGCGACGAATACACATGGGATTCCGCCCCCGGTACGTGGACACCCGGCGTGGATTACCGCGGCCCGACGTGTGCGTCGTGCCATATGTCCGGCTCGGGCAATGTGAAGACCAGCCACGACGTGACCGAACGGCTGTCGTGGGAGACGCAGGCCCCGCTGACGGTGCGCCCGCAGGACTTTAAGCCCTTCCCGGCCAAGACGGACTGGAAGACCGAGCGCGACAAGATGAGCCAAATCTGTCAGCAGTGCCACGGCGAAAAGTGGGTGAACGACTTCTATGTGGACTTCGACAAGGCCGTCGAGGAATACAACGAAGCCTACTTCAAGCCCGCCAAGGCCATGCTGGACAAGCTGTACGAAAAGGGTCTGCTGAGCAAGGAGACCTTCTTCGACGAAGAGCTGGAAGTGGAATACTATGAACTGTGGCACCACGAGGGCCGCAGAGCGCGCATGGGCGCTGGCATGATGGCCCCGGACTACGCATGGTGGCACGGGTTCTATGAGTGCAAGCACCGCTTCAACCGGTTTATGGAAGGGGCCAACCACCTCATCGACACCGGCGAGAAGGCGTACGTGTATCCCACGTTCCCGAACACCGGCGGCGACACCACGCGGCCGCCCGAAATCTTCAACAAGAACTAACACCGCATTTGCGGTACTGGCCCCCCTTTCGCCGGTGGCGGAAGGGGGGCTTTTTTTCGCCTCTGTCGCCCCTGTTTGACATGCGTCAAGGCGGCGGGGGACCACTGCGGGCACTATGGGCTCACACGGCGGGCGAAAGGCCCGTCCACGAACCAGCGAAAATGTGCGCCGGATGCGGCGAGGAGGAATAGACCATGAGGAAGATCATCCGAAAGATTATTGAAATAGACGAATCCCTGTGTGATGGATGCGGGCAGTGCATCCCGTCCTGCGCGGAAGGCGCGCTGGCCATCGTGGATGGCAAGGCCAAGGTGGTGAAGGATATGTACTGCGACGGCCTTGGCGCATGCCTTGGCGAGTGCCCGCAGGACGCCCTGCACATTGTGGAGCGCGAGGCCGACCCCTTTGACGAGGAAGCCGCCATGGCCCATGTGGCCCGCACCAAGGAGCAGGAATCCCCCCTCGCCTGCGGCTGTCCGGGGAGCGCTATGCAAACCCTGAAGCCCGCTGGCGGTTGCCCCGGCGCGGCGCTCCAGCACATGACGCCTTCTTCCGCCGCTCCGGCCAGTACGGATACGCCAGAAAGCCAGCTCTCCCACTGGCCTGTGCAGATTCGCCTTGTGCCGCCCCATGCGCCGTTCCTGAACGACGCGGACCTTGTGGTGGCGGCGGACTGCGCCCCGGTCGCCATGCCGAACTTTCACGACCGCTACGTGCGCGGCAAGGTTGTCCTCATCGGCTGCCCCAAGTTTGACGACGCGCAATACGCCCAGCGCTTCGCCGAAATATTCTCCACGGCGCGGGTACGCAGCGTGACGGTTGTGCGCATGGAAGTGCCGTGCTGCCAGGGCCTGCCACGCGCCGTAAAGGATGGCATCGCCATGTCCGGCAGCGGCGTGGTCTATAACGAGGTCACGGTCACCCGAACCGGCGACGTCATCGAATCCACCTAATTCCTTTTCCCCCCGCACACACCGCCCCCGCTCACTCCCCGTGAGCGGGGGCGTCCTTTTTCCTCCCCAGACATAAGGATTCTTAAGGATGAAATCCTTAAGCCACCGGAGGTATTGAACCATGGCGCAGCACCTCCACGCCCAGCCCCAACACCTCCACGGCCAACCTACCCGCACCCCCACACACCGCTCAACTCCCCGGCATGCGTCCGCATCAACTGCTCCACGCCATCCGGGACGAGGGCGCGCACGCAGCGGCCGGCGCACCACTTTTCGCGAACCTGCGACGAACTGATGTCCAGCCGTGGCACGTTGGCAAAGGACAAGGTCCGCCCCCCGGCAAACCGCCACGCGCCTGTGGCGTCCTCAATGGCGTCCGGCCACGCGCTGCCCACAAAGGCGCGGACGTCCTCTAGGTCGTCCTCCACACGGTTGGAGACAGCCAAATGCGCCAGCGCCGGAATCTCCATCCCACGCTCCCAGTTGGGCAGCACGCGCAAGTCGCTGGCGCCGAGAATGAACCAAAAATCATCCTCGGGGCGCATGCCGCGCAAGAGATGCAGCGTATCCACGGTGTAGGACGGGCCGGGGCGCTTGGCTTCTATACAGTTGACGCCCAGCCCATCAATGCCGTCTACGGCGGCGCGCACCATCTCGACACGCCGGGCAAAGCTCAGCATGCCTTCGCCGGGCTTGTGGGGCGGCACGGCGGCGGGCATGAGTTCCACGCGGCCCAGCCCCAGCTGTTCCAGCATCTCCAGAGCAAGACGCACGTGCCCGTTGTGGATGGGGTTGAAACACCCGCCCAGCAGTCCGACACAGGCCATCTATTCCCTCACCTGCCCTGCGCCCAGCACGACATACTTGGAACTGGTAAGCTCCGTCACGCCCATGGGGCCGTAGGAATGCAGCTTTGAGGTGCTGATGCCGATTTCAGCGCCAAGGCCAAGCTCGCCGCCGTCGTTAAAGCGGCTGGAGGCGTTGACCGCCACCATGGAGGCATCGGCCTCGCGCAGAAAGCGCATGGCGCGGTCGTGATCCTGCGTCAAAATGATTTCGGTGTGGTTGGAGCCGTGCGCGGCAATGTGGTCCAGCGCCTCGTCCATGGAATCGACGACCTTCACGGCAAGAACAAGGGCGTGGAATTCCTGCCCCCAGTCATCGTCTGCGGCCGGAACGGCCATGGCTCCAAGAAGCGGCAACGCACGCGTGCAAGCGCGGAAATGCACACCATCGGCCGCAAGACGCTCGCCAATGCGGGGCAACACGGCCTCGGCCATGGAAGCGTGCACCAGAACGCACTCAAGGGCGTTGCAAACGCCGGGGCGGGAGACTTTGGCGTTGTGGATGACGTTCACGGCGCGGTCCACATCGGCGCCGCTGTCCACGTAGGCGTGGCACACGCCCTTGTAGTGCTTCAGCACGGGCATGGTGGCTTCGGCCACAACAGCGCGGATAAGGCCCTCCCCGCCACGCGGGATGATAACGTCCACATACTCGTCCAGCTTACACAGGGCGGTGACGGCCTCACGGTCCGTGGTGGGGACCACCTGCACGGCTTCGGCGGGCAAGCCGCGCTCCTCCAGCGCCCGGTGGATGAGGGACGCCAGAAACTGATTGGAGTGGTAGGCTTCCTTGCCGCCGCGCAGAATGGCGGCGTTGCCTGCCTTCAGGCAGAGAATGGCGGAATCCACAGTGACGTTGGGACGGGACTCGAAAATCATGGCCACAACCCCGAGGGGGATGCGCATCTTGCCCACCTGCAAGCCGTTGGGGCGCTGCCACATGCGCTCAATTTCGCCCACCGGGTCATTTTGCGCGGCAACAATGCGGCAGGCCTCGGCCATGGTGGCGATGACCTGCGGCGTCAGGCGCAGGCGGTCCATACGCGGGGCATCCATGCCCGCGGCCTCGGCGGCGGCAAGGTCCTTGCCGTTGGCGGCGGCAATGGCGTCGCCTTCCTGTTCAAGCAGGGCGGCAAGGCGCTCAAGCACGGCCACCTTGTCTGCGGCGGACGCCACAGCCATACGGCGGGCGGCCTGCTTGGCGCTGCGTCCGAGGCCTTCCATCAGTTCACTGGTTCCCATATGCATCTCCTTGAGCCGCAGGCAGCGGCAACACGGTCAGGCTTCGGGTCAAAAAACGCACCCTCGTGGCGCTGCCGAGCGTAAGTCGTGAAAACTCCTTGAAATCCAATCAAAAAGGGGTACAACAAAAATGACGCAAAACCCAGTAGACTTCTTTTGACATTTCTGTAAACCATCAGTAAAAATACAGTCCCTTTCATCGGGGTCGCTTTGTTTTTTTGCGAAATCCAGCAAGCAAGTCAATACGTACGTAATGGAGGATAGACCACAATGACGGACAACGCACCAAGCACACCGCAGGGCGCAACTGCCGAAGAACTTCTTGAAAATGCCCCTGAGGCGCTGCATCCCGTACTTCAAGCCATCGTCGATAACATCCGGTTCATCCTTGCCGGCATCGCGGTCCTCATCCTCGCCGTGGGTGGCACCGCCATCTACAAGCACGTGCAGGAAGGAAAGCGCGCCGAGGCCGAAGCACAGCTGGCATCCATCATCGCCCAGCCCGCTGCCGAGCGCGTTGAAGCGCTGGTGAACTTTGAAAGCACCGCCCCCGAGGGCATGCACACCGGCATCCGCCTGGAACTGGCTGGCGCACTGTCCGAGTCCGGCCAGCATGAGCGCGCCGCCGAAGAGCTTGGCAAGATTGCCAAGGCAGGCAATGGCCTGTCCACCGTCGCCGCCATCGCGCAGGCCAACGAGCTGACCAAGCTGGACCGCACCGAAGACGCCATCGCCATTTTGGACGGCGCAAAGGCCACGGCTCCCGAGTCCTTTGCCTCCATCATCCTGCGCGAGAAGGCCAGCCTCTCCGAAAGCATCGGCGACCTCAAGTCCGCCCTTGCCGCCTATGAGGAACTACTCGCCGAGGCGTCCCCCCGCAACAAGGGCTTCATCGAAGGCAAAGTTGCCGAGCTGAAGGCCGCACTGTCCACAAACTCCTAAGGGTCCGCAACACCCCGAAGGTTTTTTCGATACACTATGCATAGGGAGAATCTGTAACATGTCTCATCCGCTTCTGAATTCGGACGGCGGACAGCGGCATCTGCTCTTGGGCAACGAAGCCATCGTGCGCGGCGCCCTTGAAGCAGGTGTCGCTTTCGTCAGCTGCTACCCGGGCACGCCGTCCTCCGAGGTGCCGGATACCTTCTACCGGCTCGCCCCGGACGGGGATTTCACCTTCGAGTACTCCGTTAACGAAAAAGTGGCTCTGGAAGTCGGCGGCGGCGCAGCCCTTGCCGGCGCGCCGACCCTCGTGACCATGAAGCACGTGGGCGTCAACGTCGCTGCCGACAGTTTGATGTCGCTCTCATAC
>NZ_JBUDSW010000171.1:0-8050 GCF_054921475.1 Desulfobaculum sp.
GAGTATCTGCTGACGGGCAAGGCGGCGCTCACGTCCGCGCAGGACGTGGAACTGTCGCGCCCGTCGCTCATGCGGTACCGGGGGCATCCGTTCACGGCCTTTGAGCCGGACCCGGAGTTTGTGACGCCGGAGGGGCGGCGCATGCATAATTCCAGTTCCTTCCGCGACGCGCAGGAGTTTACGCCGGAGTATGTGGAGTCCTTTGACCTGCGTGTGTACCTCGCTGGCGGCAGCACCGTCTACGACACCTGCGTGGATGACGACGCAGACACTTTTGCCGTGCTGCTGGAGGAGGAATTGGCCGCGCTGACGGGCCTGCGGGTGAAGGTATTCAACGCCGGGGTGGGGAACTTTACTACCTTTCAATCCGCAGTGCGCCTTGCGGCGTGGGTAGACACCCTGCGCCCGCATGTGGCGGTGGTGTATCAGGGCATCAATGACATTACGCCCTTTTTGTACACCGACGCCGCGCCGGATGCCATCCGCCCGGACTATGCGCATTCGCTGCGGCCCCTGTGCGCGGCGGAGGTGCGCGCCCGTCTGCCCCGGTGCGCGCGTTGGTCGCATCTGGCGCGCCTTGCCGCGTCGCTGGCGGTACCGGCGGAGGAGTTTAATATTCGCTTCCACACCCTTGGCGGCGGGCACAAGGTGCACCACATCGGCGGGGACACGGACTTTGCCGTGCGCCATATCGCCCGGCGCATCGACTATGGCATCATCCGCAGCCATTTTGAGAACATTCTCGCCCTGACGCGCTTTCGGCATATCCCCACGGTACTGATGACCGAACGCCTTGCCGAAGGGGACGATTGGTACCGGCCGTTTCTCACGCGCATCAATGCCATTGTCCGGGAGTTGGAGCGCCATGAGGGGTGCTCCGTCCTCGACTTTGACCGCGACTTTCCAAACGACCCGGAATTCTTCGCCGACGCCATGCACTTTTCCAAAAGCGGGAACGCCTGCCGCGCGCAGTATGTGGGCAGGTACCTCGCGGAAACGCTCGGCTACCATAAGGAGGCCGCATCATGAAGAAACTGTGGACCATTCTCCGGCGCATCGTGAATGCTGTTTTCCGGCGCAAGAGGCCCAAAGACGGCGACATCTACCCCCTGTACTAACATGGTGGACCTCGACCGTTTCCGTCAGGCGCTGGAGCTGAACATCGGCGTGTGCCAGCCGGACAATGCGCGGCTGTTGAGCCTGCTGTCGCAGGTTGTTCCTTTGCGCATCTCGCGCTTTGCCAGTGGGCTGGAGCACAACGGCTGGGTGGTGCCCCGGCAGTGGAGCGTGGACGTGGCCGAAATACGGCGCGGCGGGCGACTGCTGTTTGACGGCAGGGTGCATCCGCTGGCCGTGGCGGGCTACTCCTCGTCCTTTTCCGGCACGCTCTCCCGGCGCGAACTGGACGCGCACGTCTTCTGCCGCAAGGACGTGCCGGACGCCTACGCCTTCCACTCCATGTACAACTATCGCCCATGGCAGGAGCATTGGGGCTTTTGCGTGCCGTGGACGGAGTATAGCGGCTGGCCGGAGGACGGCGAGTACGAGGTGCGCCTTGAGACGTCCTTTACCGACGGCGACATGCTGGTGGGGGACCTGCACCTCGCCGGGGAGCGCCCGGATACTGTGGTCTTCAACGCCCACACCTGTCATCCGTGTCAGGCCAATGATGACCTTGCGGGCGTGTTTGTGCTGTTGGAGCTATTTTCGCGCCTGCGGGAGCGCTCCACGCGGTGGTCCTATCGTTTGGTGCTGGCGCCGGAGCACCTTGGGACGGTGTTCTATACCGCGACCTTGCCGCAAGAGGAGCTGGAGCTTATCCGCCTTGGCGTCTTTGCCGAGATGCTGGGGAGCAGCGGCCCCCTCGCGCTCCAGCGCAGTTTTTATGGCGACAGCCTTGTGGACCGCGTGGCGGCGCACATCCTTGCGGAAGTGCAGCCGGGGTTCACGGACGGCGCGTTCCGCACCATTGTCGGCAACGACGAAACCGTGTGGGAGGCTCCGGGCATTGAGGTGCCCATGATTTCCCTCTCCCGCTGGCCTTACCCGGAGTACCACACCAGCCATGACGACATGCGCATCATGCACCCCGGCAAGCTGGAGCAGGCCGTGGAGGTGCTGGAAGCCATGGTGGACGTGCTGGAGACCGACAGCGTGGTGCACCGGCGGTTCAACGGCCTCGTGGCGCTCTCCAACCCCCGCTATGACTTGTACGTGGAGCGCCCCGACCCGGTGGTGGAAAAGAACCTGACCGAACGCGACATCCGCTTTGGGCAGATGCAGGACCGGCTCCCCCGCGCCTTTGACGGCGCGCGCACCGTGTTCGACATCGCCGAGGCCTTTGACGTGAGCTACACGCGCCTGCGTGAGTATTTGCGGCGCTTTGAGGACAAGGACCTTGTGGCCCTGACCCCGCCGGAGCATTTGCACCGGCGGCCACGGCCCCTAGGGCCATAGCCGGAGGAAACCATGACGCACCGAACAGCCGAGGACGCCGTCCGGGCCTGCTACAGCACGTGGAGCCAGTCCTACTACGAGGACTACTACGGCGACGGCGCGGCCTATCCGCCCGTGCACCGGGACCTGCTTCGGCGCATCCTCACGCCGCGAAAAGGCGGTTCGCTTCTTGATGCGGGCTGCGGCCCGGCGTCCTTTTTGCGGGATGTGACGGACCTTGGCTTTGACCTCTACGGCTTTGACCTCACGCCGGAGATGGTCACCGCGGCGCGGCAGGTGCTGGGCGAGCGCGGCGTCCCGGCGGAGCACATCTGGCAGGGCAGTGTGCTGGACGAGGCGGCCTACAGCGCGCCCGGCGGCTGGCCGCAGACCTTTGACGCGGCGGTGTGCGTTGGCGTGTTGCCGCATATCCCGGAGGGCGAAGAGGACGCCGTTTTCGCCAATCTGCGCGGGGCGGTGCGGCCGGGCGGGCTGGCCGTGGTGGAGGCGCGTAACGAACTGTTTTCGCTGTTCACCCTCAACCGCTACAGCCGGGACTTTTTCATGGACCGCCTCATTGACCGCGGCGGCGTACTGGCCCGCGCGGCTGGAGAGGAACGCGGCGCGCTGGAGGGCGCCCTTGACGGGCTGGAGGCCATGTTCCGTACGGACCTGCCCCCGGTGCGCCGGGGTGAGGAAGGCCGTCCGGGCTATGATGAGGTGCTCTCGCGCACGCACAACCCGCTGGAGCTTGCGCCGCGTTTTGCGCGGGCGGGATTCGTGGACGTGCGGGTGCTGTTCTACCACTTCCACTGCCTGCCGCCCATGCTGGGCGAGGCCGCGCCGCAGGCTTTTCGCGCCGCCAGCCTTGCGCTGGAGGAGAACCCGGAGGACTGGCGCGGGCACTTTATGGCTTCGGCCTTCATGCTGGTGGGGAGGCGGGAATGATTCGCGCTGACGGCTGGGGCACGTATTGCATCTGGGAGCACAGCGCTGTGGTGAAAGACCTCTACAGCCGCCGCTGCCTGCTGCAGGCCGAGGAAATGACCTGTCACAAGCAGGCGGCCAGCCTGCTGGCCCGTGTGGCGCGCCCCGGCGAAAGCGTGTTGGATGTGGGGTGCGGGGCTGGGTACTTCTACCACAGCATCGCGCGGCGTGGGCTGGACCTGCGCTATACGGGTATAGACGCCGCGCCGTCCCTTGTGCGGCTGGGGCAGAGCATTCTGCCCGGATACGGCCTGCCTTCGCACGCGCTCCAGTGTCTGCGGCTGGAGGATGCCTGCGGCGGGGTGGACCACGTGGTGTGCCTGAACGTGCTGACCAACATCGACAACTACCACCGCCCGCTGGAGCGGATGCTGGGCATGGCGCGGCGGTCGGTCATCCTGCGCGAGTCCGCGTGGGACAAGCCCGCGCGGTACGAGTACGTGCGCGACGCCTACCTTGACCCCGGCGTGGATCTGAGTGTGCACGTCAACACGTATAACGCTTCGGAACTGATGGAGTTTATGCGCGTGCGCGGGTTCCACGTCTGTCAGGTGGTGGACGTGCGCACCGGCGGCGAACCGGAAGACGTCATCGGCTACCCTCATCATTGGACATTCTTTGTTGCCACACGTGATGACACCGAGGAGGCGGCATGAGCCGGATTTGCGGACTGATTTCTCCGGGCGATGCGGCCCGGCGGCACGACCTGCTGCGTATGATGCTGGAGCGGGTCAGCGCGCCCCCACACCGGCGCGAGCGGGTCCTCCACGGCGGTAGCGCCGCCCTTGGCTGGTCCGGCGTGGATGCGCCCGCCTGCGCGCAAAAGGCCGGAGTGCTGGTGGTGATGGATGGCGTTGTGCTCAACCGCGAGGCTTTCGAGCCGTGCACAAGTGATGCGGCACTCCTGCTGGACCTCTATCTGCGCCATGGGTTCACCGACGCGCTTTCGCGCCTTTGGGGCGATTTTGCCGTGGCGGTGCATGATGTGCCGCGTGGCACCCTGTGGCTTGGGCGCGACAGGCTGGGCGTGCGCCCGCTGTATTGGACGCGGCAGGGGCCGCTGGTGGCTTTTGCGTCGCGGCCCGGCGCGCTCTTTGGGGTGCCGGGAGTGTCGCGCAGGTTGCGCGGGCACCGCGTGGCGCGCCTTGCGGCGGCGCATTACCGGCTGTTTGACGACGCGCCGGAGGAGGCTCCCTACGCGGATATTGCCCAGCTTCCGGCGGCAACGGCGCTCAAGGTCACCGAGGCGGGCGAGCGCGCCATGCGGTGGTGGAGCGTGGAGGACGCGCCGGAGCTGACCGGGACACAGGATGAGCTTGCAGGGCGCTACCGGGATCTCATTTTTGACGCCGTGGACCGGCGCATGGCCGTTATGCCCGCCGCTGGATTCACCCTGTCCGGCGGTATGGATTCCTCAACGGTGCTGGCGTCTGCGTCGCGGGGCGTGCGCGCCAAGCAGGTGGCGTTTTCCACTGTGTATGCGGACCGGACTTTTGATGAGTCCGAAGATATTCAGCCCATGCTGGACCACACCGTGTCGCGGTGGGAGCGCGTGCCTGTGGACGCGCCGGACGTGATGACGCTGGTGCGCGATATGGTGCGCCTGCACGATGAACCTGTTGCCACGGCAACGTGGCTGTCGCACTGGCTGCTGGCCCGGCACGCGGCGGCGCATGGGGTGCGTACGCTGTTTGGCGGCCTTGGCGGCGATGAACTCAACGCCGGGGAGTACGAGTATTTTCCGTACTACTTTGCGGAGCTTCGCCGGGCGGGGCGGCATGCGGACCTCGCGCGCGAGATTGCCGGATGGGTGGAGCACCACAACCATCCCATCTACACCAAGAGCACGGCTGTCGCCATGGCGCTGATGGACCGCCTGACGGATGACCAGCGCCCCGGCATCTGCCTGCCGGATACTGACCGTATGACGCGCTACGCCGCCGCACTGTCGCCGGATATGCGCCGCATGCTGGAGCGGCCCGCGCCGCAACCGGAACACCCCTTTGCCTCGTGCCTCAAGAACAGAACGTGGCAGGACCTCACGCGCGAGACCATGCCCTGTTGTCTGCGCGCGGAGGACAGGCACTGCGCCGCCGTTGGCATGCAGGCGGTGCATCCCTTCCTTGACCACCGGCTGGTTGAGTTCATGTACCGGGTGCCGGATGGCATGAAGATAGAGGACGGCGTGACCAAGGTGCTGCTTCGCCGCGCCATGCGCGGCACCCTGCCGGAGGCAACGCGCACCCGCGTGACCAAAACGGGCTGGAATGCTCCCGCGCATGTGTGGTTTGCCGGGGAAGGCGGCGATGCGCTCATGGATATGGTGCGTGGCCGCGCCTTCCGCGAGCGCGGCATCTATGACCCTGCGGAGGTGGAGCGCCTTGCCATGGAGCACAGGACCATTGTGGAGGAGGGCGCCCCGCGTGAGAACCATATGATGTTCCTGTGGCAAGTGGTGAACATGGAAATATGGCTGGACGGCCTGGATTCCCGCCGCGCGGGAGCCGATATGGCGCAGGCCGCGCCAGCAGGTGGGTAGGCTTATGAAAGAGACTGTACCGTCAATTTTTGCGCTGGAGACCGTGCTGGGGTGCAACCTGCGGTGCCGGGAGTGCGCCGTGGGCGCAGGCATTGTGGAGCGAAAGCACGGCATGCTGTCCTACGCGGACTATGTGCGCATTGCCGAGCGCATCGCGCCCTACTGCTCGTACCTCTATCTGCATCTGTGGGGCGAGCCGCTCCTGAATCCGGACATCATCCCCATGGTGCGCCACGCGTCCACCTACGCGCAGACGAATATCAGCACCAACGGCAATACCATGACGGCCCACGGCGCGCGGGAGCTGATTACCTCCGGCGTGACGGATGTCATCGTCTCCATCGATGGCGTGTCGCAGGAGGTCTACGGCACCTACCGCAGGCGCGGGGACGTGCAAAAGGCCCTCGATGCGCTGGAGATGCTCCAGCGGTTCAATCAGGCGCTGGGCGCGGGGGTGAACATTTGCCCGCAGTTTATCGTCTTTGCGCACAATGCTCACGAGATGGCGGACTTTGACGCCTTTTGCCGGGGCATTGGCCTGTCGCCCATGTTCAAGGCGCCGTATATCCGCAATGGTTCCGGGCTGCGGCCCTCGGGCATTGCGGCATTTGAACGCACCTTTGCGGAGACGCCAGAGGGCCGCAAAAAGGCCATGCGCGCCTGCCAAAACCCGCGCGATGTGATGACCATCCTCCTCGACGGTTCCGTTGTGGCGTGCTGCTACGACCACAACGGCCTCACCCACTTTGGCAACATTTTTGAGGCGGACGTCTTGGACATCTGGAACAGCCCAAACTGCCGGGATTTCCGCCAGCGTATTGCCAGCGGCAACGCGCCGGAGTTCTGCATGGACCAGTGTCTTATGTATTGATGCGCCGCAGGCAAGCGGTGCGGAACCGCTTTTGCATGGAATAGCCTGATACCGCGCAGTCCGCGCAAACAAAGGACGAAACCATGTTTGAAATGCCCTACAAACGCCTCCCCCATACCGTGACGATGGAAGACCCGTCGGAAGGCGTGCTCATTGCCAACGGGTTGTTTTTGCGCGGAAAATTCCGCGAAGCCTTTGACGTGTTTGAGCAGACGCTGAACGAATGGCCGGAGATGCATGTCGAAATTTTGGCGGCCTGCTACGACCACTATGAATCCCTGACGGACCGAAGCCGCTACGCCCTCTATCAGTCGCGGCATTTCGACTTTCCCATCTGGGAGGGCGACAGCGTTCTGGATATCGGCAGTGGGCATATTCCCTTCCCCAAGGCCACGCATCTGGCGGACATCAGCCTCTCCGACGGCGAAGTGGGGCGCGCGGGCAAGGCCTTTAAGCGCCGCGACGGTCTGCCTGTGTTTGAATGCCCGGTGGAGGATATGCCCTTTGAGGACAACAGCTTTGACTTTGCCTACTGCTCGCACGTTTTGGAGCACTCCACGGACCCGGAAAAGGCCTGCCGCGAACTGATGCGCGTTGCCCGGCGCGGCTACATCGAAACCCCGGCCCGCGCCAAGGACTGCTTCCTCAACATGGCGCGCGTGTCGCACCATTTATGGGCGGTGGAGTACATCCACGGCACTCTTGTCTTCTCCGAGTACACGGAAGAGGACAAAAAGGGACTTATGTCCGACGTGCTCATGGACATGACCGCCCACCCCGAGTCCCCGCGCGAAAAGGCCTTTGCCGCCCTCATTTACCTGCGCGCGCCGCAGGTGAACACCATGTTCATGTGGGAGGACTCGTTCAAGGTGGAGGTGCGAAGCGCCAATGATATTTTTGTGGCGGTGAAGGAGTCCGTCGCCCCGCTGCGTAGCGCAGTGGAGCAGGGGGTGCCGACGCAGAATCCCTCGCGCCTGCCGGGATGCGTGCTGCTGTCGGACAATGCCGCGCCGGACGTCCGGCAGGAGGGCGCGGGCCGCGAGAAATTGCGCCTGGTGCAGGTGCATACCTTCTATCCGGCGTATTTGGAGTGGTTCTACGGCCGCTACCCCAAGCTGGCGCAGGCCAGTTCCGAGGCGCAGGGCCGCGCGTTGGTGGACGACGGCTTCAGCGGCATCCACCTGCTGGCCCCGCATCGGAAGGATTACGATTACGAC
>NZ_JBUDSW010000172.1:0-8006 GCF_054921475.1 Desulfobaculum sp.
AGTGTAGAGTGTGCGGCGGTGAGGAGGTGGCAGTGGGTGTGCTTGGGGCGGAAGGTGAAGAGGTGCTCCAGCGGTAGGCTTGTGGCCGTGCACAGGGCGACGCGGATGACTCCGGCGTGGGTGACGGCGAAGGCGATTTCTTTGGCCTCTGCCAAGCGGAGGATGGTGGGCAGGCAGCGGGCGGCGAGGTCCTCGAAGCTTTCGCCCTGTGGGGGGCGGAAGCCTGCGATGTTGCGCCCCCGCGCGGCGTAGTCTGCGGGAAAGCGCGTGCGGATGTCGTCAAATGCAAGGCCATCCCACGTGCCGAGGTTGATTTCGGCGAGTTCGGGGATGGTGGTGATGGACAGGCCGCATGCGTCCGCCACAGCCTGCGCCGTGTGCTGCGTCCGCTGAAGTGGGCTGGCCGCGAGGGTGGCGATACTCCCTTGTGGGACATGCTGCGCCAGCCACTGCGCCTGACGTCTCCCGGCCTCAGACAGCGGGAGGTTCGTTTGTCCAATGGCGCGTCCGCGAGCGTTTTGCGCTTCTCCATGGCGGCAGAGGATCAACATGATGATGCTCCATATGTCGCGGGCGAGGGGTGTGGCATTGGCCTTGGCGCGGTGGGCCGTGGCGCCGATGGTGCCAGCAGGGCGCGGCCACAACAACGCAGTCTCACTGTGCTTCCCGTGTGTGCGTCGCGCACTGCCCCGCGCTGGGAGAGCGTCAGCATGCTGTTGTCCCGTTTGCGCCGTTCTTTCCCGCCACTTCGCCAAAGGGCTCCGCAACAGCGGAGGCGGCTCGTCCGTGTCTTTGCCTTGAAGTACGGCAGGTGACCATCATCACTTATCTCAAAAGCCCACCAGCCTGCCGTGGTCCTTGCGGGGATATGGTGCGCCTCCCCATGGCGGCAGAGGATCAGCAAGACGTTGCTCCGCTCAAGGCCTCCGTCAGCAGGTCCGGCAGGTGGGTGCGGGCTTCGGTTTCGTAGCGGGTTTGCAGGGCCTTGGCGCGGTCTAGGCGGCCCTTGATGGCTTTGACGGCGTCCGGGTCGTGCATCCATTGGCGCAGGCGCTGACCGTAGCGCTCTTCCAGCGCCACGATGTGGGTGCCCCGGACGTACTTGTCTGCGAGAAAGACCATTTCCCGTTCGCTGAGGGGGGCGTCGGGCGTGATGTCGGTGTCGCGGTGCGATGCCACGATGTCGGCGATGTCCGAAAAGCCGTAGCCAGCAAGCAGACTGCCGCCTGTGGCCTCGTGGTTGCGGCTGCCCTTGGCGACATCATGCAGCAGGCCAGCGGCGCGGATGATGGCGGTGTCCAGCCGCAGGGCGGGATTCACGGTGGTGAGGCGCTCGGCAAGGATGCAGGCGGCATCGGCCACACAGCGGCAGTGCGCGCGGGTGTCCTCGGGCGTATCCGCGAGGTCCCACAGCGCCTGGCATTCCTCGGGAAGCGGCGTGTTGTGCAGGCGCAGGAGGTCCTTGGCGCGCTCGTACTCCGTGGGGATGTCCATATCATTAAGGATATGGCTGTCGGGCATGTCCTTGTCGCAGGCGTCGCTTTCAAAGCGGGCGAGGACGCCACGCATGCCGTCGTGCCCATCGTCGCCAAGAATTGCTGGGATGAGGCTGGCGTTGATGAGCGGCGGATGCCCGCGTTCGCCATTGAAGCGCGGGTAGATAATGGCGGGCTGGCGCTTGAGGAACGTGAGCATCAGCGAGCGGACCGTTGTGGAGCGCACAAGGGGGATGTCCACAGGCAAGAGGAAAAAGCCCTCCGCGTCGCGGGGCAGGGCCTGTACGCCTTGGCGGATGGAGGTGAACATGCCTTGTTTGTAGTCGGGATTCATCACGGCGCGGGCGCCGCAGCGCGCGGCTTCGGCGCTGACGTCCTCACTGCGGTGGCCGGTGACGACGGTGACGTCCATGGCGCCGCCGTCGAGGAGGGTATGCACGCACCGCGAGAGCACGCTCTCGTCCCCAAGGGGCAGTAGCGCCTTGAGGCACCCCATACGCGAGGAGAGTCCCGCCGCGAGGACGATGCCGTGGAGCCTCATGCTAAGGCTCCTGAGCGGATGGCGATGAGTTCGGCAACGATGCTGACGGCGATCTCCTCGGGAGTCTGCGCGCCAATGCTGAGGCCGATGGGCGAGTGGCAGCGGTCGATATCCTGCTGGGTAAAGCCGTCGGCCAGCAGGGCGTCGTAAATGGCGTTTCGCTTGCGGGTGCTGCCTATCATGCCGATATAGCGGGCCGGAGTGCGCAGGGCCTGCGCCAGCACGGTTTTGTCGTGAATATGCCCGCGCGTGACGATGACGATGTAGGCATCCTCGTCCACCTCTGCGCCGGTGAGGGCGGTGTCGAAGTCGGACAGGATGCGGAGTTCGTCGGCGTGGGGAAAGCGGAGGTCGCTGGCGAATTCCGGCCTGTCGTCAAGGACGATGGTGCGGAAGTCCACCATGGACGCCAGCTGCGCCGTGGGGCGGGAGACGTGCCCCGCGCCGTAGATGAACAGGCTGGGCATGGGGGAGAAGCTTTCGGCCACAAGGCGCGCGCCGTCCATGGTGTGGATAAGGGGCTTGCCCGAAGAAAGGGCCGTGGCGCAGAGGGATTTTGCGTCTTCTGGCTGGAGGCCGGACCATGCCGGGACGGGCTGGTTTGCCGTGAGGACGGCGCGGCTGCTGACGCGGGGCGAGGGGCCATCCTGCAGCAGGGTGAGCAGAACGGTTTTTTGGCCGTGGCGGAGCCTGTCGTCCAGCGTGGCGTAGGCGGCGCTGGCCCAGCTGGTGGCGGGCAGATGCTCCAGCATAACGCGGACGTGCCCGCCGCAAATCATGTCCGCATTGGCTGCGAGTTCGTTGGAGAGGTCAAAGTCCTGAAAGGACGCCGCGCCCTCGCCAGCGGTAAACAGGTCTGCGGCAGCGCGCTGGACCAGAGCTTCCACAAGGCCGCCGCCGACGCTGCCGTCAATGCAGCCGTCGCGGTGGATGGCCATCTTACTGCCGGATGAGCGGGGCGTTGAGCCGTCGTGGTCCACGATAGTGGCGAGGACAAGGTCGTGGCCGGATTCCAGTTGCTGGCGGATGCTGTGAACG
The DNA here is from genome assembly GCF_054921475.1 of Desulfobaculum sp. NCBI lineage: Bacteria > Pseudomonadati > Thermodesulfobacteriota > Desulfovibrionia > Desulfovibrionales > Desulfovibrionaceae > Desulfobaculum > Desulfobaculum sp. Next base: position 3,076 of record NZ_JBUDSW010000172.1, read on the forward strand.
AGTTTTTTCATGGGAGTGCAACCTCTTTATGGCGGTAGGCGATGGTCCGCTTTGCAAATGCTGTAGCGATGGTGCCATCCGACGCTTCGACACTGGCGCAGAGGCGCATGCCGCCTGCGTCCATGGCGGTGTTGATTGCGGGCAGGGCGCTGAGCGCCGTGGTGAGGGTGGAGCAGCGCGGCGGTACGGCGTGCTCCCCCGTGGTGTACAGATGAACGGCAAGGGTCGCCGAAGGCGGGTCGTAGGTGGCTGTAACGTCAAGGACGCCGGGCAGGGCGAGGGCCACGCGGTCGATGTCGCCCATGGTGAGGCGGGCATTGCCCGGGAGGGCAATGCCGCCGCCCAGGCGTCCTGAGAGGGCCTCTAGGCGCGGAAGCGGCGAGCCGCAGGGACAGACCCCCGGAGCGATGCGGGCGACGTCGCCGGTGCGGTAACGGATAAGCGGCATGGCGCGGCGCGAGAGCGTCGTCAGCACAAGTTCGCCGTCCACGCCGTCCGGGACGGGAGCGCCCGTGACGGGGTCCGTCACTTCGCAGAAGAGGTCCGGGGCGCGCAGGTGCATGCCGGTGCCCAGCAGGCAGTCCACCCCGCCGCCGAGGCAGGTTTCAGTCATGCCCCAGTGGCGGAAGGTGACGCAGCCGAGGGCTTCGGTGATGGCTGAAGCCACGGCGTCGTGCACGGTGTCCCAGCACAGCAGGGCGGCGCGTACGGGGGAATCCGTTTTCCACGCGCGAAGAAGCCGACCAATAGCCAGCACATGTACCGGCGGCCCGACAATGCACCGGACCTTGGCGTCCAGCACTGTGCGGCAGAGGTCTGGAATGTCCGTAGGGTCGGCGGCGGTATGCACGGCCCCGCCGCACCGCGTGACAGCGTCCGCAAGAATCTGGCTGACGCCGCCCGGGCGTGACGCCGGAAGAATGGCCAGCACGCTGTCGCCGGGTGCAATGAACTGCGCCATGCCGTGTCGGAAAAAGTCTGTGGTACGCTCCAAATCTCCCGCCGTGAAGAACAGCCGCTTGGGGGGACCGCTGGACCCGGAACTGGAGAGCGTGACGGCGCGGGCGACGTCGTCCTGCGAGGAACACAGCAGGTCCTGCGGCCTTTCGCGCAGGATGTGCGGTTCCAGCCGGGGGACGCGCTCCATGTGCCCGGGGGCGCGCAGCGATTCCGGGGCGATATGCGCAAGCTGGCGGCGGTAGAAGGGGCTGCGCTCCCTAGCATAGGCAAGAGTGCGGCGCAGATGCTCCATCTGCCAGCGGCGAAGCTCATCCGGGGAGGGCGGCGGTCCATCTGCTGGCCGCCCGAGGCGCTGGTTGACCCAGCGGTCAAGAGGCCGGAGTGGCATCGGTTGTCTCCCGGTAGAGGGTGGCGCCGTCATCGGCCGTCAGGTTGTAGGCGCAGAAGGGCACAAGGCGCCCGTCCGGTGCGGCGACATGAATGCAGCATCCGCGCAGGCGCTCAAGGTCAAGGGTCCACGCGTCCTGAAAGGCCATGCCCGAAACCGCCAGAATATGCGTTTTGGCGCGCTGGATGAAAGCGTCCAAGTCGTCCTGCGGCGCGTCTGCCTTGTCGGCGGCGGCCTCCGGCGCGGCCCACTGGCGTTTGACGAAGGCGCGGGAGTTTTCCGCACCTTCGGCGGCGGGCTGTGGCGTACAGCAGCAGGCCTCGCGCCCGGCGGACAAGCGTTTGAGGCTGCCGTCCTCCATGACGAGGTAGTTGCCGTGGAAGGAACACCGCGCATGTTCGCAGCCGGGAGGGAGAAAATCGTCCACCTTCACAGCGCCGTTTGTTTGCGCCTCCAGCCCGGCCATGATTTCCGGTAGGGTGATGCGCATGCTGTCCGCGGGGTGTTGCGGGTAACGCCCGAAGTAGCTGACGGGCTGAAAGTGCACGCCACGCACGCCCGGCGAGAGCGAGGCCGCCAAGTGCAGAATTTCGCCGAGGTTGTCGTCATTGACGCCGGGGACCACCGTGGGCACCAGCACAACGCCAATGCCCGCGCCGACAAGGTTGTCTATGGCGCGGAGCTTGGTTTCCACCAGCGCGCGGCCCCGGATGGTGCGGAAAATATCGTCCCGGGTGCCGTCGAATTGCAAAAAGGCGGAATCCACGCCAGCGTTAGCCAGCCGGTGGGCGAACTCCGGATGCCGCGCTATGCGCAGGCCATTGGTGTTGATTTGGATAAAGCCGAAGCCGCGGCGTTTGGCGAGGGCGGCAATTTCCGGCAGGTCGTCGCGTACGGCTGGTTCGCCGCCGGAGAGTTGCAGATTGCAGGTTGGGGCGGCGCTGTGCACCGTGGCAAGGAGAGTGTCCAACTCGGCAAGGGTCGGGTCCGGCCGTGTGGGACCGCCGGCTGAGGCAAAGCAGAATTCGCAGCCAAGGTCGCAGCGCCACGTGACTTCGACAAGGGTGGTGCAGGTGTGCTGGTTGTGGTCCGGGCACAGGCCGCAGTCGTAGGGGCAGCCCTTGGCGGCGTCGGTGGCGGTGACGGGCGGGCAGGATGGCGTTTTGGGGCGCGACCATGCCTTGAACGCTGGTTTGCCGCGCCAGACCGGCGTGGAGAACTCCCCGTGCTCCGGGCAGGTTTTGACAAGGCGCGTTTCGCCGTCCTGCGTGACGTTGCGCGCCGGGATGCGGCGCAGGCACACGGGGCAGACGCTGGCCGTCGCGGCGGTGAGGTCAAATTCACGAGGCATCGGCGTCATCCCGGCTGAGGGTGGGGTCGATGCCGTTGTCGGCAAGAATGCGCAGCACTTCGTCCGCGGCCTCGGCAAGCAGGGTTCCGCAGCGGTCCGGCGAGGGCGTGGGACAGTCCGTGCCCGCAATGTCGCCGCAGGTGATGCCGCCAAAGCGCTCTACCGCGCGGGCGGCGAACCAGTCCCGGAAGGTCTCCAGCAGCAGGGGCTGTTTGTCGTCAGGGGTTTCGGTGTCTTCGCCCTTGCCTGCGTACAGGGACAGGGCGCATGCGCCGCCGGTGAGGATGCCGCAGGTCCCGGCGCAGTCTCCGCCCCCGACGCACAGGCCGCTGACGGCGCGAAGCAGGTCGGGGTTATCGCGCTGCATGGTGTCGAGACACAGTTTAACCATGATTTGGGCGCAGCAGTAGCCCTGCCCGGTCAAGGTCATGATGTGCAGGGAAGTATCGGTCAGCATGGCATGTCTCCGCATGATGTTGGCGATGTCGCGATGAAAAGCATGTATCCGGGCGCGCCACAGCCGCCACCGGGCAGCGCCTGCGCCGGAAGCCCGGCAAAGATGAGCCGCGCCGCCAATTCCGCCAACTGGCGGGAGCGGTCTTGCTCCTGCGTGATGACGTAGCCGAGGTGTGTGAGGCTGGCGCGTAGGGCTGCGGGGTCCAGCGCGTTGGTGGCGCAGGAGGGCGCGGCGTCCGTGTCCGTACACTGCGGCGCGGCGTCCGGAGCTGTGTGATGCGTTGTGGTGCTCGCGGACGGGCGGGCGCCCGGGCAGGATGGGGCGCGCCGCCGCTGCACAAGGTCCGCGATGATGAGGTGACCACCGGGCCTGAGAATATGGGCTATTTGGCGGAGCACGGTTTCCGGGTCCGGCATGAGGGAAAGAACGCATTCGCAGAAGACCGCGTCAAACCTGCCGTGGCGGTAGGGCAGGTGCATGGCGTCGGCGCAGACAAGGGCAGGGATGCCTCCGCCGGCAGCGGGGGCGGGGTGTGCGCCGCTGCGCAGTTGCCGGAAGGAGAGGTCGCATCCGGTGGCGCGCAGGCCGTGGACGTCACGCAGGTGGCGTACTGTCGCGCCGAGGCCGCAGCCAATGTCGAGGACGCGCGCCCCGCGGGGCACTGCGGCAAGGCGTACGGCTGTGTCGGTAAGGGCAAGCCCGCCGGGGCGGAGGGTCTCTCCGGCAACGCGCCGCAAAATGGGCTGTTCCCAGAGGGGGCGGGCAGCGGTTTGCGTCACTTGTCCTCCAGCAGTCGCTCCACTTCGGCCATTTTGCCGAGGGCGATGTTTTCGGGAATGAGCACAAAGCCGCAGTCCGGGCAGGCCGGCAGTTCCACATTGAACCGGCTGTCCAGATACACAAGCTCCACGGGGCTGGGCGTGAGGTGCGCGCCGCAGTGGATGCACTCCCAGTTGGAAAAGTCGTCGTCCAGTATCTTTAATGTACTCACAGTGTGCCTCCGGCGATGCGCATGCGGTGGCTCCACAGATTGTGGACCACGGCGGTGTCGCCATCCATTTCGTATTCCACCCAATAGGTCACCACGGCAGGGCGGTGCGCGGCCAGCAGGCGTCCGTTTGTGGTATTGCGCAGGCCCTTGCCCGAGGCGTGCGCGGCAAACAGCGTTTTTTGCACGTCGGAGAGCAGGATGCGCCGCTCTTCCATGCGCTGTGCGGCCTCTTCCGTGAAGCGGACGGCAACGGACTCGTGGGCAGGGCGGGGCGCGGCGTCGGTGTCCCACAGCTCGCGGAGGAGGGATTCGCGCAGGCGGACGCGGTTTTCGCGGCGCGTGGAGTGGGTGGGCGCAGGGCGCGCCGCCGGGTCGTCGTCTCCGCCGGGGAGGAGAAGGTCAAAGACGTGCAGGCAGCGCTTTCCCGCCTTGGCCAGCAGGTCGCGGCACATGGCGCAGTAGGTGACGGCGTCGCCGTCAAGGCGCTGGGCGCGCTCCGCCGCGACGGTGGCGGCCAGCGGGGCGTTGGCATCGGCCAGCAGGCCGCCAAACCCGCAACATTCTGTCAGCAGGCCCGAGAGCTTCGGCTGGGTTACGGTCACGCCAAGGCGCTCCAGAAGTTGCCGCACGCTCTCCTGCATGGCGCTGTTGTGCCGCGCGGTGCAGGGGTCGTGCAGGGCGAAGGTGCCCCGCGCAGGTGCGGGGAGGGCGTCTGGGTGCTCTGCCAGCACGTCCCACAGGGAGCGGATGTCCGCGCCGTCGAGGGCGGCGGCGAGCATGGCGG
>NZ_JBUDSW010000173.1:0-7902 GCF_054921475.1 Desulfobaculum sp.
GCTGGCTGACCCACGGGCGGTTTTGCGGGGGCACCGTGCCGCCGGTAAAGCGCGCCGTGGACAGGGTGAGGGCGACGTCCTTCCACTCCTGCCCGCTCTTCTGGGTGATGACGGCGTCCCACGCCACATCCACAGCGCCCTTCTTCGGATGGGCGTTGATGACGTAGTGCGCGGACCAGCCGCAATTGTTCAGGCGGTAGGAGTACATGGCGCGCGCCGTGGCCGCGGGGTGCCCGGAGAAGCGGGCGGTGACCAGCCAAGCGGTGTCGCTGCCGCCGGTCAGGTCGTTCAGCTTGCGGCGCAGGCGGGCGGCCTTCTGTTCGGCATCCTGAATCTGCGGAATCAGCTCCGAGGCCGCGCGCAGGGATTTGAGGACGCCTGTGTGGATGGCGGTGGCAAATTCCGAAGCATCGCGTCTGGTGACGGCGGTGCTCAGGGACTTCCAGTAGTCGGCCGTGGCGGTGTGTGCGGCGCGGGCGTCGATGAGGTCCTGCAACTCGGCAACGGCCTTGGCGTGGGCCTCGCGCGCGGCGGCGATGCGGGCTTCCTCCTGCCGGACGTCTTTGTCGACGCTGAGGTCCTTGAGGGTCAGGTCGCCGGCGTTTTCAAGGGAAAAGCGCAGGCTGTTCGGGTCCGCGGAGTGGGGCAGGGTAAAGGTCGCCGTTGCGCCCCCTTCGGTCTGCGTCAGCGGCAGGGTGGCGGTTTCGGTAACGCGGGCAAAATCGGGATAGACGACCGCCCGAACCGGGGCGGCCAAGGCGCTGAGCGCCGGGTAGAGCGCGATGACAGCGGCACAGATGACCGTGAGTAGGCGCATGATATCCTCCTGAAAAGTTAACGGCAATGCTGTTGCCGGACAGTCCTTCAGGTGTATCGTCAGCGGCAGGGGTGGTCAATATGGCGGCGTGGGTTTTGCGGTGCAGGGTGGAGAATGTCTGGCGTGGGCGGCGCGGCCCTCTCTGCGTGCCGTTGGCGGCAGGGCGTGTTGCGGCGCTATATGGTGAGCTGGCGGCGCCGCACACGGCAAAACGGTGGACGCTTGTTGCGGCAGGGGGCACATCCGGGCCGCAGAGCGATGGGCGATGGGCGAGTGCGCCCTTATGCGCCGGGCGGCAGGAGGCCGTGGCGCGCGGGCTACCGCCCCCAGCTGGCGCGGCGGCCCACAGAATGGGCCATACGCCGCGCCGGATGTGGCAGAGAAGAGTTAGACGTCAATGGTGCGCGAGGACCAGTCCTTGTGCGTGAAGTCGTAGGCGGTGAGGGACAGGGTGCCGTGTGGGGACCAGTCCTTGCCGATGATGATGCCCTTGCCGTCCTCGTCCACCACATCGGCAAGCAGGTCAAAGACCGACGAGCGGTTTTCCTCGTCATCCTCAAACATGGGGGCCGCACCGCTGATATAGACAGCCCCGGATGCGTCCATGTGCTGGTAGGAGACTGTTTCGAAAGCGTTATTCAGAAGCTTGTTCACCTTGCTGAAAGACCATTCGCCGATGCCGTAAACCCAACCTTCGTACACAGTGCATCCCTTTTCCATCGCAAACTCTCGCAAATGCTTTGGCCCGGTGCGGGCGGTTGTTTGTGCAGGCACGGGTGTATCGTGCGTCCTCCGTCATACTGCGAGACGCGGCGCGGCTCAAGGCTTCATCAGCATTTTTTGGAGCAATGCCGCAAAACTGGCCGTTGCCAGTGCTCTGCGCGGACTGGCGGAGGGCAAAAGTTTCGGATTGTAAAATCCCCAGCGCGCAGGTGCGGCTGTGCGGGGCTGGTGAGGGGGCGCGGGGGCTGGTCGCCCGCACCTGTTGGGCCATGGCTGTGCGGGGCGTACGGCTGCGGGGCGTGCAGGCATGGAGCAGGGTGTGCCGCATGGGTGAACGCGCGCCGCCCCGCGATGGGCATTTGGCATTGGGGCAACGGAAAAGCACATGTTTTAAGCTGGTTAGCGCGGAAAATGTCGCGCATGGGCAAATTCCTTTGCAAAACGAAAATCGGCAACTGCCCGGATTCTCAGGCGATTGGGTCAAGAGATCGGAAAAATGGACGTTTTGAAAGGCTTTTCTTTCTGCTGCGGTGGTGCTATGTGGTGCTGCATGAGAATGCTTAAAGCGTGCTTTCATCCGGAAAGGAGTCTGGGACCAGTCATGAAGAAAAAACCCATGCTGGCGCTTCGCATCGTTCTTGGCGTGGCGCTCTATGTGCTGGCCGTACTGCTTTCGGCGTCCGTCGTGAAAGCATAGGCTCAGGACATCCGGCAGTGCCGCGGCATCTGCCTGAAACAGGCCGCAGTTCCCATTTGCGTGGGAACTGCGGCCTGTTTTGTTTTGCGCTCTGCAGTAATCTTTTTTTTGCAATGCATGGGCTCTCTTGTGCGGGGCGCTTTGGCGGCTTGTCATGTGCTCAAAATGCGTAAGCAACAGATGGCGGAATGCAGGAATATCCCCGTATGACGGGATTGTGTGAACTTGCACAAGCTTGACTTTCGCTGCGCTTTCTGGTCATTCACTTTCGCTGTTGTACACGAGGAAATTCGTGTGGATGGCCTGCAATACTGTTTGTGCAACCAAACAGCTTTGGCGCACAGAACTGTTTGAGCGCACAATCAGTACCTTCCTGCAGGGGAAAAGTGCTCCGGATTTGTGCCGGGGTGAGCAGGTGCAGGGATTGTGTGGGGTCCGCGGCTGGTAGGGCCGCATGTTGTGTAAACGTCATGTTATCTGGAAGAGGTACAATGGAATTCCTGCAATTCGGGGTGGCTATCCTCCCTATCATCTGGCTCATGTTCTCGCTGGGCGTTCTGCGACTGCCCGCCTACAAAACCTGTACGGCAACCCTTGTCGCCACCCTTGCCATTGCCGTGTTTGGCTGGTGGCAGATGCCTGTGGCGGACGCCGCCGGCGCGGCGCTGGAGGGTGCCGCCCTCGCTGTGTGGCCCATCATGATCGTCATCATCGCGGCCGTGTTCACCTACAACCTGTCCATCGCCACCGGCAGCATGGAAATCATCAAGGGCATGCTCTCGTCCATCACCACGGACAGGCGCATCCTCGTGCTGATTATCGCGTGGGGCTTTGGTGGCTTCCTTGAGGGCGTTGCGGGCTACGGCACCGCTGTGGCTATCCCCGCCAGCATCCTTGCGGCCATGGGCTTTAATCCGCTGTTCGCCGCCATTATCTGTCTGGTTGCCAACACCGTGCCCACAGCCTTTGGCGCCATCGGCATTCCGGTGACCACCATGGCGAGCGTGACCGGCCTGCCCGTCACGGAGCTGAGCTACTTCACCGCACTGCAGCTCACGCCGTTCATCATGGTTATCACCTTCCTGCTGGTGATGCTGACGGAAAAGAGCGTGCGCGGCGTGAAGGGTGTGTTCTTTATCACCCTCGTGTCCGGCGTGTCCTTTGCCCTGCCGCAGCTGATGGTTGCCAAGTACCTTGGCGCGGAGCTGCCCTGTTTGGCGGGCAGTGTGTGCAGCATGGCCGTCACCACGCTGGTGGCGCGTACCATGTACCGCCACACCGCCGGCGAAGCCACGGACGGCACCTCCGGCCGTGACAAGTTCATGGCGTGGCTGCCCTACATTCTTATTTTTGCCTTCATCATCCTGTGCAGCAACCTGTTCCCCGGCATCAAGCATGCGCTGTCCAGCGTGAAGACCACCGTTGCCATCTACGGCGACCATCCCTTCACGTTTAAGTGGATTGCCACGCCGGGAACGCTCATCATCATTGCCACCTTCCTTGGCGGCATGCTGCAGGGCCAGTCTTTTGGCCGCATTGCCGGGATTTTTACCAACACCACCCGCCAGCTTGCCATGTCCGCCGTGACGGTTATCGCCATTGTCGCCATGGCAAAGGTTATGGCCTACAGCGGCATGATCAACACCATCGCCGTGGTGGTTGCCGCCGTGACCGGCAGCTTCTTCCCGCTCATCGGCCCGATGATTGGCGCGCTTGGCACCTTTGTGACCGGCTCCGATACGTCCTCCAACGTGCTGTTTGGTAAGCTCCAGCTGGAGATTGCCCGCGAGATTGGCGTGGACCCGCGCTGGCTGGTTGCCGCCAGTGCTGGCGGCGCAACCGCTGGCAAAATGATTTCGCCCCAGTCCATCGCCGTGGCTACAGCCGCCACCGGCCTTGTTGGCTCCGAGGGTGAAATCCTTGGCCAGACCGTCAAGGTCTGCATCGGCTACCTTGCCCTGTACGGTGTGCTGACCTACGCGGTCATCATGCTGGGCTTCGTCTAGCCCGCAGGACGTCTTCGCCCACGGCGAAAACGCGTCAAAAAAGCCCCCGCATCGCTGAGCGATGCGGGGGCTTCGTTATGTCTGGTGGCCGCGCCCTTAGCGGCGCATGGACTTGTAGGCGTTGATGAGGGCGTTGGTGGAGGCGTCGTGCGAAGCCACGGGCACGTCGTCGGCCAATTCCTTCTGGATGGTGGCGGCAAGCTGTTTGCCCAGTTCCACGCCCATCTGGTCAAAGGAATTGATGTCCCACAGCGCGCCCTGCACAAAGATTTTGTGTTCGTACAGGGCAATAAGCGCCCCAAGAGTCGTGGGCGTCAGCTCCCGCATGAGGATGGTATTGGACGGGCGGTTGCCGGTGAAGGTCTTGTGCGGGGCAATGGCGTGAATGCTGTCCTTGTCCGCACCGGCACGCTCCATCTCGCGCGCCACTTCCTCGGTGGTGCGCCCGTGCATCAGGGCCTCGGATTGGGCGATGACGTTGGCCATGAGCACATCATGGTGCTGGCCCAGCGGGTTCAGGCTGCGCGCGGGGGCGATAAAGTCGCACGGGATGAGCTTGGTCCCCTGATGGATAAGCTGAAAGAACGCGTGCTGGCCGTTGGTGCCGGGCTCGCCCCAGATAATGGGGCCGGTGCTGTAGTCCACGGGGATGCCCTCGGCATTGACGGCCTTGCCGTTGGATTCCATATCCCCTTGCTGGAGATAGGCGGGGAAGCGGGCGAGGTATTGGTCGTAGGGCAGAATGGCGTGGGTGCCGCAACCGAAGAAATTGTTGTACCACAGCGGGGCCGTGCGGAAGTGCTCGTCCACTTCAAATGCGCCGCCCAGCAGGTCCTCAAAGCGGTCCATGCCGATGCTGAGCACAATGGACAGGCCAATGGCGCTCCACAGGGAATAGCGCCCGCCGACCCAGTCCCAAAATTCGAACATATTGGCGGTGTCGATGCCAAAGGCGGCCACGCCCTCGGTGTTGGTGGACAGCGCCACAAAGTGCTTCGCCACGGCGGTTTCGTCGGCGGTGGCCTGTTGCAGCCACGCCTTGGCCGAAGCCGCGTTCATCATGGTTTCCTGCGTGGTGAAAGTCTTGGAGGCGATGATGAACAGGGTGGTTTCCGGCGAGAGGGGGCGCAGAGTTTCGCTGAGGTGCGTGCCGTCCACATTGGAGACGAAGTGGACGCGCGGGCCGTCGGCGTAGTGCCCAAGGGCGCGGACCACCATCAGCGGCCCAAGGTCCGATCCGCCAATGCCGATGTTGACCACATCCGTGATGGGTTTGCCGGTAAAGCCCGTCCATGCGCCGGAGCGCACGCGCTGGGAAAAGTCCTTCATCTTGGCGAGCACGGCGCGCACGCCGGGCATGACGTCCTTGCCGTCCGCGAGGATGGGGCGCGAGCTTTGGTTGCGCAGGGCCACGTGCAGCACCGCGCGGTCCTCGGTGAAGTTGATGTGCTCGCCTGCGAACATGGCATCGCGTTTTGCAGTGAGGCCGCGCTCCCTGGCAAGGGCAAGGAGCAGGTCCATGGTCTCCTGCGTGATGCGGTTTTTGGAGTAGTCGAAGAGGATGTCTTCCAGACGCAGCGAGAACGATTCGAACCGATGGGGATCGGCGTCGAACAGTTCGCGCATGTGCACGTCCTTGATGGAATCATAGTGCGCCTTCAGGGCCTTCCAAGCCGCCGACTGCGTAAGGGTTGTCATGACAGTTCCTCTATATGTGGTTTTCGGACCAAGGTGATAACCGCTTTAGTTCGCAGTCTAATTTGGACGAAACACGGCGGGAAGTCAACGCCGCGGCCGGATGGAGGTCCTTGACAGCAAGGACAACCATTGCCTACTCAACCAGTTCGCAATCGGATATCCTTCCGGTTTTTTTCGCATAGGGAGGTCTTTGACATGCTTGGTTTTGACAATGGCGCCGTAGCGCTTGCCGTGTGGCTGACCCTTGGGGCCGCCGCCGCAAGCGTCATCTACGGCGTGGTCAACTGGAACAGGGGAGGAGAGGACGCCGAAGGGGTCGGTACGTCATCTTCCGGGGAGGAGCCGCACGAATGATGCTGAAGGCTCTGGCCACAACCCTGTACATGCTGGTGGTGTTCTATCTGGGCTACAGAGGCTGGAGGGACACCAAGGTCGCCACGGACTACATGCTGGCCGGACGGCGGATGCATCCGTTTGTCATGGCTATGTCCTACGGGGCGACGTTTATTTCCACATCGGCCATTATCGGCTTTGGCGGCGTGGCCGGAATGTTCGGCTTTTCGCTGATGTGGCTCACCTTTTTGAATATTGCGGTGGGCGTGTTGTTCGCCATGACCGTCCTTGGCAAGCGCACCCGCCGCCTTGGCCTTGCGCTGGACTGCTTGACCTTTCCCGAGCTTTTGGGGGCGCGGTATCAGTCGCGCTTTATTCAGGGCTTTTCCGGGGGAGTGATTTTCCTGTTCGTCCCCGTGTACGCGGCGGCGGTTTTGCTCGGCATCTCGCATATGATTGAGGTGTCGCTTGGCATCCCGCTGGAGACGGCCATGGTAGGCTTTACGCTTATCCTTGCGCTGTACGTTATTACCGGCGGCCTGAAGGCCGTGATGTATACGGACGCCTTTCAGGGCACCATTATGGCCGCCATGATGGTGGTGCTGGTCACCGTGACGTATTCCAAGCTGGGCGGCGTGACGCAGGCGCATCAGACGCTGGCGTCCATGGCGCACTTGATGCCGGAATCCCTGCGCGCAGGGGGCATGGAGGGCTGGACGCAGGGCATCCGCTTTGGCACGCCCATCTGGCTTACCGTGTTTACCACCATCGTCTACGGGGTGGGCATTGGCGTCTTGGCCCAGCCACAGCTTGCCGTGCGCTTTATGACCGTGGAAAGCGACAAGGAACTCAACCGCGCTGTGCTCTACGGCGGGGTGTTCATCCTGCTGCTGCCCGGCGTGCCCTACGTGGTTGGCGCGCTGTCCAATGCGGTGTTCTATGAGACCTTCGGCAAAATCGCCATCGTCATGGCCGAGGGGAACTACGACCGCATTATCCCGCTGTACATCGAGCGCATTATGCCGGGGTGGTTCTCCGCGCTGTTCCTTATGGCGATGTTTGCCGCGGCTATGAGTACGCTGTCGTCCCAGTATCATGTGGGCGGAACGTCCCTTGGGCGCGACGTGTTCCACAAGGCCCTGCGCCTGTCCAATGGCGAAACGTTCAAGGTCACCCAGATGGGCGTGGCCGTGACCATCTTCATGACCCTTGTGTGGGCGTGGGTGCTGCCGGGGAGCGTGATAGCCCGGGCGACGGCGTTCTTCTTTGGGCTGTGCGGCGCGGCGTTTTTGCCCGCCTATTGCCTTGGCCTGTATTGGCGGGGCATGACGTGCACCGGGGCCATAGCGTCCATGATGGGCGGCTTTGCCGTGTCCATGTTCTGGCTGCTGTTTGTGCACCTGAAGGAATCGGCGGCCCTTGGGCTGTGTCAGGCCGTCGCCGGTGTGCCGTCCCTTGCGGCGGCCGCGCCGGAGGGCAGCACCCTGTGGCTGCTGCAATGGCTGGACCCCAACGTGGTGGCCCTGCCCGTGAGCATGACCCTTGCGGTGGTGGTCAGCCGTATGTCCCAGCCAATGGACGCCGCGCACGTTGCGCGGTGCTGGCGGTATTTCCGCTGACGCTGGGCA
>NZ_JBUDSW010000174.1:0-7882 GCF_054921475.1 Desulfobaculum sp.
GGCGGCTTTCTTTTTTCTCCGCCTTTGGCTTGAGGGTCAATATACAAGGGCGGTAGCCCTTAAGCCGCCGGAGGCATCCAAAGCCCGGCCCCTCGCGCCCCGTTCGCCCACCGCTCCCCATGAGGGAGGGGCGAACGCATTCACCACCCGCACTGCCCCCACTGCGGCGGGCCCAAATGAGCCCTTTTTTGAAAAAATACGACCAACGCATCGTGAACAACGTAAAAACGCCACAGCATCCGCGTGAGGCGGCAAAAAATGGGTTTGTCGCTTCGGCTGGCGATTACTGTTGGCAGCTTGGCGCTGCGAAAGAAAAAAGCCGCGGCACTGTAAGCAGTGCGGCGGATTTAATGCGCGAGCAGTAATTGTTGTTACTCATCAAGCCATGTCTCGACGGGGGTGTCGTCGTAGTCTTGGAGTGCGGCGCGGAGTTCATCGGCAGAGGCGGCGGCGGTGCCGACTTGGGCGACGACCATCCCTGCGGCGTAGTTGGCGAGCACGCAACTGGTGAGCAGGTCGAGCCCTGCGGCGAGGGCGAGGCCGAAGGTGGCGATGACGGTGTCGCCTGCGCCGGTGACGTCGAACACTTGGCGCGCGGCGGTGGGGATGCGCCGAACGTGGCCCGGGCCCTCGAAGAGCGCCATACCGTCGGCGCCGAGGGTGATGAGCAGGTTCTTGTTGCCGAGGCGTTCGAAGATGGCGCGACCGGCGCGCAGGGTATCTTCGGGCTGGGTGGTGATGGGAAAGCCCGCGCCTTCGCCTGCTTCCTTGGTGTTTGGGGTAAGCAGGTCGACGTTCTTGTAGAGATGAAAATTGCGCATCTTGGGATCGACGAGCACTTTGGGGCGACGGGGCAAGGCGCTGAGCATAGCGTCCAGCTGCTGCATGAACACGTCGGTAATGAGGCCTTTGCCGTAGTCGGAGAGGATGATGACTTCGGCGTCTGCGGCTTCATGGCGCAGGGAGTCCATGAGCTGGGTGAGCACGGCCTCGGAGACGGGCGCGGCGTTTTCCCAGTCGACGCGGACGACTTGTTGCTGCTGGGCGATGATGCGGGTTTTCTTGGTGGTTGGCCGCGTTTCATCGCAGACGGTGCGTGCGGTGATGCCGTCTTGTTGCAGCAGGCTGGTCATAAGGTCGCCTTCGGCGTCGCGTCCACAGACGCCGATGATGACGGGCTGGCCGCCGAGGGTCTTGATGTTTCGCGCCACGTTGCCTGCGCCGCCGAGGATGTAGCGTTCGCTGCCGACTTCGACGACGGGGACGGGGGCTTCTGGGGAGATGCGCCCGACGGCGCCCATGACGTAGTGGTCGAGGACGAGATCCCCGACGATGAGGACCTTTTTGTGCGCCATGGCGTCGAGGGCATGAAGCAGGCTTTCTGGGGAAATGGTCGTGGTGTCGTTCATGTGTAATCTATGCTCTGGGGCAAAAAACTGGCCCGGCTGGAACGTGTGGTTCTGGCCGGGCCGGTGGAGTTAATCGAGGGTGACGTCGAGGCCGAGGCGCTGCATCAGGGAGAGGAACTCTTCCTGATCGCTGTAGGAGACGGTAAGGCGTCCCTTCTCGGTGTCGCCGGAGATGTTGACCTTGAGGTTCAGCGTCTCCTTGAGCTTGGTATTCAGCTCGGTGATGACCGGGAGCACTTCCTTGGGCTGGCCTTTTTTGCCTTTGGCCTTGGGGGTGCCTGTGGCCTCGGGCAGATGCCCGGTGCGCTTGAAGTAAGCGGCGATGGCCTCGCACTCGCGCACGGAGAGGCCTTCGTCCAGAATGCGCTGGCGCAGGGCTTCCTGTGCGTCCTCGTCGGTGATGGCGAGGAGCGAGCGCCCGTGCCCGCCGCTCATGAGGCCTTTTTGAATATCGGTCTGAATGGCCTGTGGCAGTTGAATAAGGCGCAGCAGGTTGGCGATGGCGGGACGGCTTTTGCCGACCTTCTTCGCGAGGTCATCCTGCGTGAGGTCGAATTCATCCTGCAATCGCTTCAGGCCGAGGGCCTCTTCGATGGGGTTGAGGTCCTCGCGCTGAAGGTTTTCAATAAGCGCGATGGCGAGGCTTTCCTCGTCGGAGATGCGCTTAATGATGGCAGGGATATCCGTCAGGTCAACGATTTGCGAGGCGCGCCAGCGGCGTTCACCGGCGACGAGCTCGTACATATGTTGGCCTTCCTCATCGATGGGGCGTACCAGTACAGGTTGCAGCACCCCGTTTGCCTGAATGGAGGCGGCCAATTCTTCCAGCGCGTCGTCTTCGAATTCACGTCGCGGCTGGTTGGGATTCGCTCGGATTTTGGTAATGGGGACGAGGACGACTTCCGGTGCTTCCATATCTTCCTGAAAGCCGGAGAGCAGTGCGTCCAGGCCGCGGCCGAGTCCTCTTTGCAGTGCAGCCATATTCCTACTCCGTGACATTGCGGGGGTTGCAATACATCACTTGGCATTTGCTGGTCACAACATACCCCCTATGGAGGAACCATGTCCCGTCTTGATGATAACGTAAAGTTTCTCTACGACGACAAGGGCAAGAGCCTTGGCGTGTGGATGAGTCCTGAACTTTGGAACAGCCTGGATGCGCACATTGAGCCGCTTCTTCACAAGCTGTATCCGGAATGTTTTGAGGATGCGGTTATTCCTGAGCCTGTTGACGATTTGAACATGCTCAAGGAGTACTGGGACTTTCCGTATCCTCCTGATGGCAAAGTCCACTGCGAGCACTGCGGTGCTTCCACAGAGGATTGGGAGAGCGACGACCCCCGCGTGTTCCGCCTGAAGGCGGCGAACCTTGGCGGGTTGGTCACCTTTGAGTGCCAGCAGTGTTCGTCCCGCATCACGAAGCGGCATTTCAAGGACAAAGTGACCTTTGAATGCAAGCCGCCGGTGGACAGAAAATCTCGCTAGCCGTTTACCGGCGGTGCGAAACGGATGTCTTCACGAAAAGCCCCTGCCCAGTGCGGGGGCTTTTCTGCATTGAAATATCGGGCGTTAGGCCTGGGGCCTGCGGGTGACGACTTCCTTGGCAAGTTGCAGGTATGCCTCCGCGCCTTTGGATTTGATATCATATCCAACGACCGGCTTGCCATAGCTTGGCGCTTCCGAGAGGCGGATATTGCGCGGGACCACCGTTTCAAGCAGGTGCTGCGGCAGGGTTTTTCGGATTTCGTTTTTCACCTGTCGCGACAGCCTGTTGCGGGTGTCGTACATGGTGAGCACCACGCCCAGCAGGCGGATGCCGGGGTTGAGGCGTCTGCGGACAAGCCCGTACGTTTGCAGGAGCTTGGCGATGCCTTCAAGGGCGAAGTATTCGCACTGGAGGGGGATAAGCACCTCTTCGCCCACGCACATGGCGTTGAGCGTCAGCAGGCCGAGGGACGGCGGACAGTCCACGATGATGAAGTCGTATTCGTCCTTGAGCGGCAGGAGGGCTTCTCTCAGGAAGTATTCACGCGCAGGCTTGCCGACCAGTTCGATTTCCGCCGCCACAAGGTCCTGATGGGCAGGAATGATGGAGAGGTACGGAATGGAAGTCAGCTTGACGGCTTCCGGAGCCGAAGGCGGATCGAGCAGAATACTGTAGGTACTGCTCTGCACGCTTTCGGGGTAAATGCCTAGGCCGCTGGATGCGTTGGCCTGCGGGTCGCAGTCAACGACCAAGACCTTCTTTTCCATAACGGCAAGGCTGGCGGCGAGGTTGACGGACGTGGTTGTTTTGCCCACGCCGCCCTTTTGGTTGGCGACAATAATGATGCGCGACACGCGTTACTACTCCTTCCCGCTGTTTCACGGGAAACATCGCAGGGCTTTGCTTACATGCTAAACATGCGATGGCAATAGTCTTTAGCGGCGTCGAGGGATTCGACTATCATGACGGCCTCTTGGAGTTCCTTTCGCTTGACGGCTTGCTGGAGCTTAACGGCCATGTGGGCGAAGTCTTCAGCCTCCCCGGCCCAATCGTCATACGCTTGGTTTTGCAGCATGCGGCACAGGCGAACAAAGTTGTCCACCACCTCCTTCTGAGGCATCTCGCCGTGGCTGGTGTTGTCAAGAAGCTGGGCGAACGTTGTTTCAAGGTCGTTTTTCAGCGTCTGGAAATCCATGTCGAAGCCTCTGAGTTACTCCATTCGTTAAGGGACAAGGGGGGACTACCAGTTGCGATACTGGAAGCCCCTCTCCCCTGTCAATGTGAATTATAGACCGTGGTACTCCTTGTACCACTCTACGAATCGGGCAATGCCCTCTTCTATCGGCGTATTCGGGCGGAAGCCAACGTCGCGGACAAGATCATCTACATTGGCGTATGTTGCCGGTACATCACCGGGCTGCATGTCCATGTAGTTCTTCTTGGCCTTTTTGCCGAGGCAGTCTTCCAGTACTTCAATGTACTTGCCAAGCTCCACTACATTGTTGTTGCCAATGTTGTAGATCTTGTAGGGCACGCAGGAGGTGCCCGGGTCGGGCGTTTCACCGGTCCATTCGGGATTCGGTGTGGGGGTGTGCTTGGTCACGCGGACCACGCCTTCGACGATGTCATCAATGAAGGTGAAGTCGCGGCGCATTTTGCCGTGGTTGAAGACATTGATGGGCTGGTCCTCAAGGATGGCCTTGGTGAACAGGAACAGCGCCATGTCCGGGCGGCCCCACGGGCCATACACGGTGAAGAAACGCAGACCGGTGCACGGCAGACCGTACAGGTAGGAGTAGGTATGCGCCATCAGCTCGTTGGACTTTTTGGTCGCAGCATAGAGGCTGATGGGATGGTCCACGTTGTCATGCACGCTAAACGGCATGGTGGTGTTCAGGCCATACACGGAGCTGGAGGACGCAAACACAAGGTGCTTCACGCCGTAGTGGCGGCAGCCCTCAAGGATGTGCAGAAAGCCGACCGTGTTGGAATTGATGTAGGACTTGGGGTTCTCGATGGAGTACCGAACGCCAGCCTGAGCGGCAAGGTTGATGACGTGGGTGAACTGCTCGCGCTTGAACAGTTCGTCCATGCCCTGCTCGTCTTCCAGGTCCATCTTCACAAAGGTGAAGTTGGGGTGATCCTGAATGCGGGCCAGACGGTCCTTCTTGAGCTGAACGGAATAATAGTCATTGAGGTTGTCGAGGCCGACAACGGTATGCCCTTCTTCAAGGAAGCGCATGCTCAGCGTAGAGCCAATGAACCCGGCAGCGCCGGTCACCAATATCTTCATTGTGTGTTCTCGCATGTTGCGGTGTGATGCTACAGGAAGACAGGGGTCGCGTGCAGTGCCCCTGAAGCCGAAAGGCGGCGCGATGCAGTGCGTGTTTCCCACGCCGCATCGGCACTACATGTTTCCCGTGAAACATGCCGGGTTGGGGTCAGTCGCCCCCGTGCCCCGGCCGAGACTTCCAGTTAAATGAAAAAAAATCAAGAGGCAGGGGCAGGACGGTGGAGGCTTTGCTTTCCGCCGCCATCTCGCGCATGGTCTGTAAATACCGCAGCTGCAGGGCCTCTGGATACTGGCTGATGATTTCCGCCGCGTCGGCTAATTTGTTGGCGGCCTGATATTCGCCCTCGGCATTAATGACCTTGGCGCGGCGCTCGCGTTCGGCCTCGGCCTGCTTGGCCATGGCGCGCTGCATCTCCTGCGGCAGGTCAATGTACTTGAGTTCCACCGTGCTGACCTTGATCCCCCACGCGTCCGTGTGCTGGTCCAGTATCTCCTGAATCTGATTGTTGACCATGTCGCGGTGCGACAGGATTTCGTCCAGCTCCACCCCGCCGCACACGCTGCGGAGCGTGGTCTGGGCCAGCTGGGATGTGGCAAAGAGGTAGTCCTCAACTTCAAGGATGGATTTGATGGGCTCCAGCACGCGGAAGTAGACCACGGCGTTGACCTTGATGCTCACGTTGTCGCGCGTGATGACGTCCTGATTGGGGACATCAAGGGCAAGGATGCGCAGGCTGACCTTCACCATCCGGTCAATGACCGGGATGAGGATGATAAGGCCCGGGCCTTTGGCTTTGATGACGCGCCCAAGGCGGAATATGACGCCGCGTTCGTATTCGTTGAGCACCCGCAAGGATGCCAGAAGAACGAGGATAATAAGGCCCAACGCTGGCAGGACTTGATACAGCATGTTTCCTCCGGGTGGCAGGTGCTCTCGTGGCCGTTGGCCAGTTGGTGATATGGTCGTGGTGGTGCGTCGGCATCACTCGCCCGCGCCCTCTTCTTTCACGACAATGAGGCGGAGGCCTTCCGTCCGCACAACGCGGACGGTGTCGCCTTCGTCCATGGGCAGCCCCTCGGGGTGCTCTGCGGTCCAAATCTCTCCGCGCACGAGCACTTGGCCTTTGCCGTTTTGCCATGTCCGCACCACGGCGGTCTTGCCCACAAGGGTTTGGGGGCCGAGGCGGACGGGGATGGTTTGCGCTTTGGCGACCAAGTAGACGCCCAGAAAAACGATACACCCCACGCCAACAACCGTGGACGCGATGATGCCCATGGGCAGCGCCGTAAAGCCATATTCAAAGCGGAACAAAATAGTGGACCCAAAGAACAGCGCAGCGAGGCCCGAAATGGCAAGCAAGCCGTAGCTGGTGACAAACACTTCCAGAATGAAGAGGAGCATCGCAAAGAGGATGAGCAGTACCCCTGCCGCGGTGGTTGGCAGGATGGACAGTGCGTAGAGGGCCAGCAGCAGGCACAGTCCGCCGAACACACCGGGAAAAACGGCCCCCGGTGTCGCGAGTTCAAAGAACAGTCCGGCCATGCCCCCGAGAAGGAGCAGGTAAGCCACCTGCGGGCTCAGGAGCCATGACAGGATAGTGTGCCTTGCCCCCGGCGAAAATGTGACCCGCTCGACCCGTGCCGGGTCGAAGGCGATGGTGCCGCCCCGGAAGGGAACGCCCTCTTTGGCAATGGCGCGGAGAAAATCGTCTTCGGAACGTGCAAGGATTTCAACCACGCCCGTGTTGACGGCTTCGGTGCCCGTGATGCTGGCGCTCTCCTCCACCGCCTTCTCGTACCACTCCACATTGCGCCCCCGGGAGTGCGCCATGGCCCGCACAAGGCTCATGATGTCGTTGGTGACCTTTTGCCCCATGGTGCCGTTAACGGACTTTCCGGAGAGGTTCACGGGGCTGGCTGCGCCAATAGTTGCCTGCGGGCTCATGCCCGCAATATGCGACGCGGCGACGAGGAACACCCCCGCAGATGCCGCCCGCGCGCCGCCCGGGCCAACCCACACGGCAACAGGAATGGGCGCGCCAAGGATGCTTTGCGCCATCTCGCGCATGCTGGTGCCAAGGCCCCCCGGGGTGTCGATGCGAAGCAGCAGCAGGTCCGCGCCGCTCGTTTGGGCATGGTGGATGGCGTCGTTTAAGGCGTCGGCCTGCGCGGGATTAATGGTGCCCGTTATGGCGAATTCCAGCACAGTAAAAGGAGCCCGGACCGGTACAGGGATCGTGGCGTTTTCGGCGCCCGCCCTGCCCGCACCACACAGGCAGCACAGCGCAATGAGACACGTGGTGAACAGCCGTAAGGCTCCAAGCATGACAGCATTCCTCCAAATGGCCAAAAGGGAGTTGGAGAATACTACCAAATAATGGGCGGCATGGGCAAAGGATTCTGCGCTTTTCGCGCGGGCGGCAAAAGCCGTTTCGCTATCGCCCTCGTCGCGAGTGAGGGCGCTGCGGGAGGGGGAGAAATGTGGGGCGGAGGTGGTGCGGGGGCATGGGGTGTGGTGGAGGGAGTGATCGGGTTGATTGGCGGGTGTGGTGCGTTTTGGGTGCAGGGGGCGTTGTTGTGTGCTCGGGGCGGGCCGTGGGGGGGGGCGCTCTACGTTTGTTACCTCCGGTGGTTTAAGGCTTTCATCCTTAAAAATCCTTGTATTTGGGGAGGGGGGAGTTTGTCTGGTGTGTC
>NZ_JBUDSW010000175.1:0-7871 GCF_054921475.1 Desulfobaculum sp.
CTGTAGGGCGAGGCGAAGGGGTCGAGGGTGATGCCGGGGATGACGCCGTTATCGGCGCGGTAGACGGCGCGTTCCACGGCGTTTTTGAGTTCGCGGACGTTTCCGGGCCAGTGGTGGGCGAGCAGGGCGTCCATGGCGTCGGCGGTGAAGGCGGGCTGCGGGGTGTGGAGTTCAATGGCCATACGCCGGGCGAAGTGCTGGGCAAGGACGGGGATGTCGTCCTTTCGGGCGCGAAGGGGGGGGATGGTGAGCACCTCGAAGCTGAGGCGGTCGAGGAGGTCGTGTTTGAACTTGCCATCTGCGGCGTGCGTGGGCAGGTCCACGTTGGTTGCGCCGATGATGCGCACGTCTACGGATACGGGTGCGGTACCGCCAACGCGGTCGAACTGGCCGTACTCGACAACGCGGAGAATCTTCTCCTGCACGGTGAGGGGCATGTTGCCGATTTCGTCAAGGAAGAGGGTACCGGAGTCTGCGGCCTCGAAGCGTCCCATGCGCCGCCCGGCGGCGCCGGTAAAGGCTCCGGCCTCGTGCCCGAACAGCTCCGACTCCAAAAGCGACGGCGCAAGGGCGGCGCAGTTGAGCGTGGCAAAAGGCCCCTCCCAGCGCTGGGAGAGATAATGCAGCCGCCGCGCGGCAAGCTCCTTGCCTGTGCCGCGCTCGCCCACGACGAGCACAGGGCGGTCCACGGCCGCAGCGCGGGAAAGCTGCTCCATGAAGGCGAGAAAGCTGTCGGACTGCCCGATGATTTCAAGGGACGCTGTGGCCGCCATATGTGGTCCTTTTGTGCAGGTTGTGGTGTATTGAGATAAGTTTTGCATAATTATGCCGCACAGGGCGCAGGGGTGCAAGAGGAAGAATGATGAGTTTATACAGTAACTTATTGCGGTTTGCGCTGAATGGCACGGCCAATGCTTTATGGTGGGCAAGAAGACTGTAAGCCATAACAGGAGGACACCATGGGTGTATTCAGCAGATTTAAAGATATCGTCAGTTCCAATCTCAATTCGCTTCTGGACCGCGCCGAGGACCCGGAAAAGCTCATCCGCCTGATGGTGCAGGAGATGGAGGAGACGTTGGTGGAGCTGAAGTCGTCGTGCGCCAAGACCATGGCGGACCGCACAACGTTGCAGCGCGAGCTTGATGAAGTACGCGCCGTGGTGGAGAAGTGGACCCAGCGCGCCACCATGGCCGTGGAGAAGGGACGCGACGACCTCGCCCGCGAGGCCTTGAAGGAAAAGAACCTGTGGCAGGGCCGCCTTGATTCGCTGGAGGATGAGGCCGCGCACCTTGAGACCATGGTTGCCCAGTCCCGCGAAGATATTTCCCGCTTGGAGGACAAGCTGACCGCCGCGCGTGAGAAGCAGCGCCTGCTGGTGCAGCGTCACCAGCGCGCCACGGAGCGCAAGCGCACGGGGCATACGCTGGACCGCGCCAATAAGCAGGACACCATGGTCCGCTTTGACAAGTTCGAAAGCCGCATTGACAGGCTGGAGGCCGAAGCCGAGCTGTCCATTCCCAAGGCTCAGGTATCCCTTGAGGATGAGTTTGCAGTTTGGGAAAAAGACGATAGCATCGAGGCGGAACTGGCCCGGCTGAAACAGGCCGCACATCCGTCCGGCACGGACACTGACGAACAGCCCGGCCCGAGCGGTGCGGGAGAAAAGGAATAGACGCCAATGCATCATATCGGATTCTGGATCATCCTCTTGCCCCTTGTGGTGGTGCTGGTCATCATCTTCATCCTTGGCAAATTGTTCCACGGGGCGTTCTCGCGCAGTGAGCCGCAGGAACAGGTGGACGAAACACGGATGATTCAGGAAATGTTCGCCAGTCTCAACCGGCTGGAGGAACGCATGGACGTACTGGAAACCCTCCTCTACGAGCAGGAGGGGCAAAGCAAGGGGAACCGCGATGCGCGCAAGGATGCATAAGAACGGCCAGGGTCGCGGCCGCGGCGGCCAAGGTGCCCGCTCCGCCGGGCGCGGATGGGATGGCTGGCGCGAACGCCCGCGGCGTGAGGCCCGGGGGCTGTATCGCTCGCGGCGGGGCATCTTTCTTGGCGTGTGCCAGGGCGTGGCAGACTACTTTGACATTTCGGTCTTTTGGCTGCGGTTCTTCACGGTGCTGACGGTGCTGTTCACGGGCTTGTGGCCCGGGGTGTTTCTGTACTTCCTTGCGGCGTTGGTGATGCGTATGGAGCCTGTGGTCCCTGTGAATTCACCGACGGAGCGCGAGTTTTACGATTCCTATTCCCGCTCGCGGTCCCTTGCCCTGCATAGGCTGAAGGAGCAGTTCGACAGGTTGGAGCGCCGCCTCAGGCGTGCGGAGGATTACGTGACCTCGTCGGACTATCAGTGGGAACGGCGCATGCGCGAAAAATAGTGCGCCAAAGTGCGCCAAAGTGCGGCAGAGAATGAAGGACACCCTAGGGGTGTCCTTTTTTTTGTGCTAATATCGGGGCTGGGTGGATTTTTCGGTGTGCCGGAAACGTCGGCCCGTTGCCATTAAGGCGGCAAAATGTACGGAGAAGATGAGGACCTTTGGCACCCGCGTGCTCCGGCACGGGTGAAGGGCACCAGCTTGGATGGGGCCGGAACGAGTGGACAGCCTGCCCGCCATGAGCGGATCGGAACGAGGAGGCGAACGTGATCGGTTTTGGGTCAATCAAAGGCAAGATCGTAATGGCGGCAGGGACCTGCCTTGTTGCGTCGTTTTTGGTGGTCATCGGCTACATGACCTACACGGCGCGGGACAGGGCGCTGCAGACAGCGGTGACCGTGGCGCGCAATCAAGCGACAATTGAATCCTTGCGCATCAAGGGGCGGTTCGACGCCGCCATTGGCGCGGCGCGGGACCTTGCGGTGTCGTTTCAGGGCGTGAAGCAAACATGGCCTGTTCCCTCGCGCGATGTGCTCAATGGCATGATTCGTAACGTTGCCGGGACGTATGATGACGTCCTTGGCGTATGGACTGTGTGGGAGCCAAACGCCCTTGATGGCATGGACGACCAGTTCGTCAACGCTGATGAAGGGCACGACAGCACTGGCCGTTTTGTTCCCTACTGGAATAAGGTCGGCGGCCTGCATCTGGAGCCGTGCAGCACATACGAAGACCCATCGCAGAACTCGTGGTACGCCGGTCCGCTGAATTCCGGAGAGGAGACCGTGCTCCCGCCATCCATGTATGAGATTGGCGGCAAGCAGGTGATGGTGGTCAGCCTTGCCGTACCGGTGAAGCTGAATGGCCGTTCCGTGGCGGTTGTTGGTTCGGACTTGAGTGTGGCTTTTTTGCAGGAGATTGCGGACTCCCTGAACATTTTGGGTGAGCCAGCTGACGTGACCCTCATTGCGCAGAACGGCATGATTACCGCCAAGAGCCGCCAGCCAGATTTGGCGGGCAAGAAGCTCAGTAGCATCACCGAGGACGCCGACGCGCTCATGCAAAAGATTCGCGAAGGCAAGCCGTACCATATGTTTGACGATGGCGACCTGAACCTCGTTGTGCCCATGGCCTTTGGCAACAGCGACAGCTATTGGGCCGTCAACGTGGCGGTGCCCAAGTCGCTCATCTATGCCAAGGCGAACGCCATGGCGCGTAGCTCGTCGCTTATCGGCTTTGTGTGTTTGCTCGCCGCCCTTGCTGTGCTGTGGGTTATCGCGGGGTACCTTGCCCGGCCCATCGTTGAAACGTCGAACGTGGTCAACGGCATAGCTGAAGGCAACCTTGATGTGGAACTGCACCCGCGTGGCACGGATGAGGTCGCCGTGATGCAGGGGTCGGTGAACCTGATGGCCGCCAAACTGCGCGAGAACATTGCAGAGATTGAAAGCCAGATGAAGCTGGCGCAGGAAAAGACCGTGCAGGCGGAAAAGGCGACGGAAGAGGCCAACGCGGCCAAGGCGCAGGCCGAACGCGCCAAGGCCGAGGGCATGTTGCAGGCGGCGGACAAGCTGGAGCACGTGGTGGAGCGCATCTCCACAGCCACGGAGCAGATATCCGCCCAGTCCGACGCCATCCGGCAGGGCACGGACACCCAGCGCGAGCGCATCGCCACCACGGCCACGGCCATGGAGGAGATGAACGCCACCGTGCTGGAGGTGGCCCAAAACGCCAGCAGCGCGGCGGAGCAGGGCATGGACGCCAAGAATCAGGCCCTTGAGGGCGCGCAGGTGGTGGACCGGTCCATCGAGGCCATGTCCGTAACGCAAAAGCAAACCGAGGAACTGCGCGAGAGCATGGGGCACCTTGACGAACGCGCGCAGGACATCGGCAAGATTATGGTGGTGATTGACGACATTGCGGACCAGACGAACCTGCTGGCCCTGAACGCCGCCATCGAGGCCGCCCGCGCCGGCGAGGCGGGGCGCGGATTTGCCGTTGTGGCGGATGAAGTCCGCAAGCTGGCGGAAAAGACCATGACCGCCACCAAGGAAGTAGGCGACTCCATCCGCGCCATTCAGGAAGTGGCGGGAGCCAACGTGACCTCCATGGAACGGGCTGCGGAGGACCTAGAACAGGCTGTGGAACTCGCCAACCAGTCCGGGAAGGCGCTCAAGACTATTGTGGATGTGACGGAAGCCTCGGCCGGGCAGATTCAGAGCATTGCCACGGCGGCGGAGGAGCAGTCCGCGGCCAGTGATGAAATCAGCCAGTCCATGGAGGAGATTAACCGCATCACGACAGAGACATCCGAAAATATTCAGGAGTCCAGCGAGGCCCTGCGCGAGCTTGCGCAGCAGACCTCGGACCTGCTGGGGTTGATTCAGGAACTCAAGGACGACGCCACAAAGTAGCGCCCCGGTTTGGCGCAGAACAGAAAAGCCCCGCGCAAAAGGTGCGGGGCTTTTTATTTGCGGTTTGAAATCGGATTTTATATGTTGCGCGACGCGTTAGCCGTATGCAGTGCGGCTGGTGAAGGGCAGAGGGGCCTTGCCAGTTGCAAAAAGCGTATGGATTTCGCGCCATTCTTTTGACGGTGCGCCACGGCGCGCTTCGTCTTCCACAATAGTGCCAAGGCATATGCAGTATGCGGGAGGGCGTCGCCAGTGAGGGAAACGTGGTGGCGGTGCTTTTCTGTTCCACGTGGCAGTGGGGTGTGGCGGGCCGTACCCGCTACGCGGCCGGTGCCACGGCCAACAGTACTTGGGAAGGGGAAGCGGCGGCGGATGATGCTGGCGCGCTCAAAGGAATGCGGAGGAGGATGGCGGGCATGCTGGTGGAGCCGTACACCACCAGAGGGCATGCCTGCCGTTTGTCATGAGGTCTCTGTGATTGTGGGGCAGCCCACACCAGCCAAAGCGTCGCGTCTGCGCGGCGCTTGTACTTGCGCGCGTCCCCGCCACGGGCGGAGGACTCACGGCGCGGTGAAATCCGCAGTTCCCTAGGAGGACAGCGTGTTTTCGTTTCATTCTATCAAGGCTAAGATCCTCTTCTTCTCCGGCCTTTGCATGATTGCTTCCCTCATTGCGGTCATTGCCTACGCGACGTCTATGTCGCGGGGCATGGCGCTTGAAAACGCCATCCACACGGCGTCCAAAGAGGCGTATATTGAGGCGCTTGGCATCAAGGGACGCATTGACACGGGACTGGACCTTGCGCGCGGGCTCGCCCAGACGCTGCAAGGCTACACCAGCTCTCCGGAAGGCCATCCCCTGCGCGGGCAGGTGGTGAGCATGCAGCGCGAGCTGCTTGTTCGAAACGATGAACTCATGGGCGTACGCTCGGCGTGGGAGCCAGATGCCTTCGACGGCATGGACGCCACGGCGGATGCGCCCGGAACGCAGCCCGGCGGGCGCTTTGCTCCGTATTGGACGCGCTCCGGCGGCGTGCACCTTGCGCCCATTAAGGGCGATTTGGAGCGCGCCAGATGGTACACCGTCACGCGCAGGCGCGCGGCGGAGACCATTGTCAATCCTGTGCGCGCCACGGTGAACGGGCAAACCACAACCATTGTGACCATTGCCGCGCCCATCAGCGTCAATGGCCGGACCATTGGCGTAGCGGGTGTGGATGTGACGGCCAACTTCCTGCAGGAACTGGCCAACTCCATCGCCATCTTTGGGCAGAAGGCCGATGTGACCTTTGTGACGCATACGGGCCTTGTGTCCGGGCGGACGGGGCAGACCGGCGTCATCGGCAGAAATTTTGCCGATGTTGAGGAGCGTGGGAGCGCCATTCTCAAGCAGACCCATGCGGGCGGGACGGTGCACTTCTTCCGCGATGGCAAGCTGCACATCTATGTCCCCGTGGAAATGGGCAAAACCGGCTCGTATTGGACCGTTGGCGTCGCCATTGATGAAGCCAGCGTCTACGCCGAGGCCAACGCCATGGCCCTGAAGACCACGCTCATTGGCGGCGGATGCCTTGCCCTTGCGCTGGTTGTGCTGTGGCTGCTTGCCGGACGCCTTGCGCGTCCGCTGCACGATACGGCAACCGCCGTCAACCGCATCGCCGAGGGCGACTTGTCCACCCGCCTTGACGCCGCAACGGATTGCGAGGTGGGCCAGATGCAGAGCGCCGTGAACGCCATGGCGACAAAGATGCAGCAGAACATTGCGGACATTGAGCGCCAGATGAATGTGGCGCGCGAGAAGTCCGCGCAGGCGGAAAAGGCCATGCTTGAGGCCGAAGAAGCCCGCAAAAAGGCCGAAAGCGCCAAGTCCGAAGGGATGATGCAGGCCGCAAGCCAGCTGGAGCAGGTTGTGGAGCGCATCTCCACCGCCATGGAGGAAATCTCCGCGCAGTCCGAGGAAGTCCGCAAGGGCACGGACGTGCAGAAAAGCCGCATTCAGGCCACGGCCACGGCTATGGAGGAGATGAACGCCACGGTGCTGGAAGTCGCCCAGAATGCGGGCTTTGCGGCGGATCAGGGCAAGGATGCCCGTGAGCAGGCCAGAAAGGGACAGTCCGTGGTGACCAGCGCCATTGACGCCATGGCGACCAGCAAGCGGCAGACCGAGGCCCTGCGCGTGGCCATGAACGACCTTGACCAGCAGGCGCGTTCCATTGGCAGCATCATGAACGTTATTGAGGACATTGCGGACCAGACGAATCTGCTGGCGCTTAACGCGGCTGTCGAAGCGGCGCGCGCGGGCGATGCGGGACGCGGCTTTGCCGTGGTCGCCGACGAGGTCCGCAAGCTGGCCGAAAAGACCATGAACGCCACCAAGGAAGTGGGCGCGACCATTTCGTCCATCCAGAAGGTGGCGGACAGCAACGTCGCGTCCATGGACAATGCGGAAAAGGACATCAACACAGCCGTCACCTTCGCCAACGAATCCGGCGAGGTGCTGGGCACCATTGTGGACGGTGCGGAGCGCTCCGCGGAGCAGATTCAGAGCATTGCCACGGCGGCGGAGCAGCAGTCCTCGGCCAGCGAGGAAATCAACCGCTCCATCGAGGAGGTGCACCAGATTGCGCAGGACACCGCTCAAAGCATTGAGGAAACGGTGATCGCCCTGCGCGAGATGGCGCAGCAGTCCTCGCAGCTGGCGTCCCTTATTCAGGACCTGAAAAACGATAGCGCGCAGGGCTGATAGCTCCGCGCAAGCCGTACGCAGCAGCCCCCATGGCCAAGGCCATGGGGGCTGTTTTGCGTTGTGCGGCTGTTAGGTGCCGGGCAGTGGCGCGTTCTCCGCGATGGGTTCGCGGCTGTGGCGCAGCGCGGTCATGATGCGCGAGCAGATGCTGTCCAGCAGGCGCTGCTCGGGCAGGCAGAGCGCGGACATGGTGTCGAATTGGCGGCTGGTCAGGGAGTCCAGCACCGGAAACGTGCCGACGCACGGGGGGAGTTCCGGCAAGTCCGGCTGCGCGGGGAGCACGGTGCCGGGCGCGGCCCGGTTCACGGCGAGGACCGCGTCGCTGCGGCC
>NZ_JBUDSW010000176.1:0-7852 GCF_054921475.1 Desulfobaculum sp.
CCCATGCAGGGGCGGGCCGCCGGGATACGCGAAGGCTCTTCTGCGCAGGCGTGGTCGCAGAGGGGCTGTTTAGGTCAGGGAAAGCAGGATGGGGGCGAGGCGTTCGGCGTCGATGAGCGGGGCGCTGGCGTCGGTGACAAGTGGGGTGTCGATAACGCGCACGCCAAGGGCTTCCAGCTCACGAATATTGATGCCGCCGGGATAGGTGCCGCGCTCGGAATCCACCAGAACAAAGTCCACCAGCCGGGCGACGGGCGTTGTGGCCATGGTGTCGCGCCGCAGTTGCACGATAAGCCGCCGGACTTGCTCCGTGAGGGGGATGTCACGGCTTTCCGGGTCGTCCCCAAGGTTGGGGATGAAGGCTTTGGGGCAGTCCGTGCTGGCGATGGCGCGCCCAACGCCCTGCGGGAGGAGGTTGGCCATGACGCTGGAATAGAAACTGCCCATGGGGTAGCAGATAAGCTCCGCCGTGTTGATGAAGTCCTGAATCTTGTCGGGGATGGCGGCGCTGACCGGCGCGGTGTCGTCAAGGGACGCCGTGAGGTGGACCTCGGCGATGGGGCTTGGCGGGGGCGGGGTTTCCTTGCCCGTCAATTTGTGCTGCCCCACGATGACCGAGCCGTCCTCAAGGCGCGCGGCAAGGTGCAGGTCCGCGTTGAGAATGGGGTGCACTTCGCCCCGTACCCGGACCAGCTTGGAGAAAATGTAGATGACCGGCGAGACGTGGCGGCGGTTTTCCAGATAGCCCGCCGCCAGAACGATGTTCCCGATGCTGGCCCCGCGCAGGTCGAAGGACGTGGGCATCTTCTCCAAAAAGACCGATAGGTAGTGCCGGATGATTTTCCGCATGGGGTTCGGGATGTTCGCCACAAGGGGGTGCTCCCCGGCGTTCATGCGCCCCAGCTCGCGCAGCAGCTGCGGCGCGGGGTCGGCCTTGGGCAGGCGGTAGGCGAACAGCTCGAAAATTTGCGGATTGCCGTGCAGGGAGTGGTCCGCAAGGGCCATGAGGCGGTTGCGGATGTCCCCAATGGCGGGCATGGCAAAGGCTTTGCGCAGTTTGGCGGAACTGCCCCCGGAGTCAAAGGGCGTGATGAGGTGCACGGAGTTGTAGGTGGAGCGGATGAGCGTGCTGGACAACTCGCGCAGAGCCGTACCCCCGCTAAAAAAGAGAATGCGCGGCCCAAGCTCCGGGCTTTTCTCGTAGCGGGCCAGCTTGACCGGGTCCGGCAGTTGCGCCTTGCGCGCGATGCGGATGCTCTGGGGGCGCTTCGTAGGGGACGTTTCGCTCATTCGCATATGATTACGGGAAAAATGGTCCAAAATCCAGAATGTTGATGCGGGTGCGCCTGGTTGCGGGCGCGGAGACGGCGCCGGGCCGCGCATTTTGGGCTGATGGCTGTTTTGAAAAAGCCACGCTTCGTAGTATTATGCGCTGAATTCTGGTCCGTGGGGGATTGGAGCGAGCTGGAGGGGGGAGCATGATTGTCCAGTGCGTCACCTGTCAGAAAAAATACCGCCTCAAGGCAGAGGTTGTGCCCGAAAGTGGAGCCAAAGTGTCGTGCTCCGGCGGGTGCGGGAAAACGCTGATTCTTTCGCCGCGAAAGAACCTTGCCGCCGACGCCACAGGCATTCCCGTCAACAAGCGCAAGCACCAAAAGGAAGTAAAATGGTTTGGCCGCATGGCGCAGCTGCTGCGCGATTGGGGCTATGAGAAGAAGACCGCGGAATACAACATGCTGTTCTACTTCCTGCGGGAGCTTCGCAAGCGGCGCGGCATCACGTTTTTTGACATTTCCTGCGCCACGGCGCTGATGCGGTACGACAGGGAGCTCAAGTACAATTGCCTCGCCTTTATGGGCGCGTGCTGCGTCCCCCCGCGCGACGGCGTGGACAGTTGCGTGCCGGATATCATCCTCGCCCTCGCCGAGGCGCTGCGTGGGCACGACAGTGCCGGGGTGTTCACTGTGGATGCCGTGATGACCACGCCCTATGAGGATTCCTTTCCGGCGGCGTTCAGCTTTGTCCATGGTGCCCAGTTTGCGGCGTCGTGGGGGGAGCAGTTGTACGGCAGCGTGACGGAGGTGCTCATCTCCGCCGATGCGGTGCGCGAAATACCACCGGACTTTGACTTTTCGCGTCTGCACGAAGTGGCGCGGGTTGAGGTTTCCCGCGCGCCTGTGGACAACGGCAGGCTGTCCTTTCGCGACAAGGTCGCACCGGCGCGCATCGTAAATCCCGAGCCGGACCCCGAACTGCGCTGCGCGGACAAGGAGCTGAAAAAGCTGCTTGAGGGATACACGGCGTAGATCGTTCCAAAGTTCACAACCGGGCCGAAATTCAGCCCTCCCGCAACAGTGCGGGAGGGCGCTCTTTTTGCGCGCCGGATGAACGCGCGCTGGAGAGGTGGGGGCGCAAAAATCCATGCCGGGCCGTGCAAAGTGGGGCGAAATGCGCTTTTTATGGTGTTCATTACCATAATAGTATGCAAAGAATGAACGGCTTGCTGGATTGCAAAGCGATTCCGGTGTATACGCCTTGGCAGGTCCCGCATGTGTTGGTGGCGGCTGGCTAGCCGATGCGGCAGAGCGGGGCGGCGGTGTCGCCGTGCTGACAGTCTTTTCCATTTCGGCAACAGAATATGTGAAAAGATGTGCAAGCCGGGGCCGCGCGGCGATTGGGCGCAAAAGCTTCCCGTTTTTATGAGCATCATAAAGGATGTGATATTTCAGGTGGTTAGAACTTGAGCGAAACGTTCACGATTGAAAAAATGGGCTTGTGATGTCCTGAAATATTTAGGCGCGTTATGGGCAAAATTCTGGACAAACCCAGTGTGACAAGTTTAAGGGTGGTCGGGAAACTTCAAAGCATTCGAGAAGATACACAGGATATCAGAAAACCCCAAACCGTGTGACGCCACCGGCGTTGGAAGGAGGGCTATGGTGGTTTCTGCAAAATGGAACTGGGAACCGGGCGAGCGCGTAATTGCGGACCTCGGGGCCAGCAGAGACAAGTACGAGTGGGTAGAGGAACTTCATGCAAGCCCGGACGGCGAACAGATTGCCGCCGTGGTCAACGTGGAGGGAGAGTTCACCCCGTCCATCAATGGTGAGGAACCCTGGGAAAACACGTATGAACGTGTGTGGGGTCTTAGGTACTCTCCGGATGGACGCCTGTGCGGTTTCGCTCAGGAGATGGGCGAATGGTACGTCGTTGTCGACGGCACCGCCTGGGAGGGCCCCCTCGGTTACGCATGGAATTTCATGTTCAGCGAAGACGGCTCCAAAATTGGTTGCGCCGTGCAGCAGGACATGAGGTACGGCATCGCCGTAGAGGGAAAGCTGTGGGACAACCTCTACGCAAACGCCAACAACTTCATCATGAGTCCCGATGGCACCGCCACGGCTGCCGCTGTGCAGACTGTGGACATGGGACAGGCCGAGATCTACAAATTTGAAGAGGGCACCTACTCCGCCGCCATCAATGGTCAGGCGTGGGATCGCAACTTCACCAACATCTTCGGACTGGCCTTCTCGCCCGACGGCAAACGCCTTGCCGGCGAGACCCGCCTGTCCCTGTATGACTACACCATCACCGTCGACGGCAAGCCCTGGAACCAAGTGTACCAGAGCGTGTGGCGTCCTGCGTTCAATCCGTCCACCGGCTCCGTTGTCGCCCCCGTGCGACAGGGCGGCAAGTGGACCATCGCGCAGGACGGCAACGTGGCGTGGCCGTTCTTTATCCAGTGTTGGCACGCGCAGTACAGCGCGGACGGCAGCGCTCTGGCCGCCGTCGTGTCGCCCAAGTTCGGCCAGTGGACTGTGGCCGTAAACGGCACCGCCTGGAACACCACCTTCGGCGAAATGGTCACGGACCTCACCATCTCCCCGGACGGCAAGACCATTGCCGCGCTGGGCAAGGAGAATGGCAAGTGGACCGTCATGGTCAACGGCGCAGCATGGTCTGGCCGCTACGACATGGCTTGGGCCCCCACCATCAGCCCCGACGGAAAGCACGTTGGCGCGCTGGTTGAGAAGGGCGGCAAGTACACCGTTGTCGTGGACGGCAAGGAATACGGCCACGCCTGCGAATCCTGCTGGACGCCGACGTTCAGCCCGGATTCCAAAAGCGTGATGGTCCGGTGTGTCGAAGGCGGCAAGTACTACCGCCGCGTGATGCCTGTTTCCGAAATCACCGGATAGGAGGGAGAGATGCAAAGCGTATACAACTTCGTAAGCGGACCTCTTGTCTGGGTGACTTTTGCTGTGTTCATCATCGGCAGCATTTGGCGCCTTGCCTCGCTGCTGAGCCTTGCCAAGCAGAAAGACAACTACGTCTTTGAGTACTGGAGCTGGAGCCATGCGCTCAAGTCCATGCTCCATTGGCTCATCCCCTTTGGCAGCACGAACTCCCGTCTGCAGCCGGTGATGACCATTGTGACGTTCCTCTTCCACGTGGGACTCATCCTCGTGCCCATCTTTACGCTGGGTCACGTTGTCCTTCTCGAAGAGAGTTCTCTGGGCTGGAGCTGGCCCACGCTGCCCGATCAGGTGGCCGACATCGCTGCCTTCGTGGTCGTGGCCGGCTGTCTGTACTTTGGCTGGCGCAGAATTGCTCTGCCTCACGTCAAGTATGTCACCAGCGCCTCCGACTTTGCCATCCTGGCTGTTGTCGCGGCCCCGTTTTTGACCGGCATCCTTGCCTACCATCACATTGGTGATCCGCTGCTGCTGACCACCCTGCACGTGCTGGCTGGCGAACTGATGCTGGTGTGCATTCCGTTTACGCGGCTTGCGCACATGCTCTACTTCGTCTTTACCCGTGGCTACACCGCGTCCGAATTCGGCGCTGTCCGTCACGTGAAGGACTGGTAGGCAAGGGACGCGACAATATTTCTTGAAGGAGAAAGGAATATGGCTGAAAACACCGAACGTGTGGAAAACGCCGAAGCCTCGATGACATACGTTGAGAAGGTTCGTGCCAAGGCTGTTACCGATAAGGCCGACGGCAAGTACGACTTTGACAGCATTGAGGACTACGCCCTCGAAGAGGGCATGAAGAATCTGACGCCCGAAAAGATTGAATCGACCATTAATCAGGTGCTGCAGGGCGAGTGCGGCGCACGCCTCAAAGCGTACGTAGAAACCTGCGTGCACTGTGGCCTGTGCTCCGAGGCTTGCCACCACTACCTCTCCAACGACAAGGACCCCAAGTACTCCCCCGTTGGCAAGGTAAAGCGCACCATCTGGCAGATGCTGAAGAAAAAGGGCCGCCTGACCCCGGAAGAGGTTCGCGAGTGTTCCGTTATCTCATCCACGGAATGCAACCTCTGCCGACGCTGTCAGCAGTACTGCCCCTTTGGCATTGATATCGCCTACATGCTGCAGACCGTGCGCCGCATCTGCTCGAAGCTGCGCATGACTCCGCAGTACATTCAGGATACCGCCAACAGCCACTCCGCCACCATGAACCAGATGTGGGTCAAGGAAGACGAGTGGGTGGACACCTTGCAGTGGCAGGAAGACGAAGCCCGGGACGAGTTCCCGAAGCTGCGTATCCCCGTTGCCAAGGAAGGCGCGGACTTCATGTACTCCGTCATCGCGCCGGAGCCGAAGTTCCGTACCCACCTCATCTATCAGGCTGCGGCCATCTTTGAGGTGGCGGGTCTTGACTGGACCATGCCCGAGGAGCCCGGCTGGGATAACTCCGACATGGCCATGTTCACCGGCGACTTCGAGACCATGGGCCGCATCAAAAAGGCCCACTACGAAGCCGCTCAGCGCCTGCGAGTGAAAAAGATCGTCATGGGCGAGTGCGGACACGCCTTCCGAAGCGTCTACGACGTGGGTAACCGCTGGCTTGGGTGGCGCATGCCTCCCGTACCGATGGTGCACTCCATTGAGTTCTTCTTCCAGCTTATCCAGGAAGGCAAGCTCAAGTGCCGCGAGAAGTTCCCCGAAAAGGTGACCTTCCACGACCCGTGCAACACCGTGCGTGGTCGCGGCCTGCACGAGCTTGGCCGCCATGTCGCCAACGTCTTCACGCAGGGCGTTGTTGAGATGGAGCCGAACCGCGAACACAACCTCTGCTGCAATGCAGGTGGTGGCGTCATCAACTGCGGACCGCCGTGGAAGACCAAGCGCGTGCTGTCCAACAAGGCCAAGGCCGAGCAGTTGGCACGCATGAAGGATCAGGGCATCAACACCATCGTCTCCCCGTGCCATAACTGCCACGGTGGACTTGATGACATTATCCATCACTACGGCTTGGAGATGGAGCTCAAGTTCTTGGGCGACATCATCTTCGAGTATATGGAAAGGCCCGAATCCGAATAGCGGAAAGCCACGACTTGTAATCAGCTGTGTGCCCGCCGCCGTGCGGGCCGCGCAGCAGAGGGGATACGACCATGAAAATGAAGAGACTGGGCATCTTCGCGGCCGTGGCTGCCTTGGCGACGTTCCTGTTCATCGCCACGGCCTATTCGCAGGACGACATCGTCGAACTGAGCGACCCGGCCTTTATGACGGACCAGCGTCCGCCGGCGACCTTTAAGCACGATGAACATAACGACAAGGCGGAACTCTACGACTGCGCCTCCTGCCACCACTACTATGAGGATGGCAAGCTGGTCGAAGATATGGACTCCGTTGGCATTCCCTGCGCGGACTGCCACACTCTGGAGTCTCAGGGTTCCACCCCCGGACTGCGCCTCGCCTACCACAAGCAGTGCAAGAGCTGCCACGTGGAATCAGGCAAGGGTCCGGTGACCTGCGGTGGCTGTCACGAAGTGAAGTAAGCACCCGCCATAGCGCCTTGAAGGCCGCCTCTTCGCAAGAAGGGGCGGCCTTTTCTATGGATATTGGGTTTTGAGGGCAGGGCTGGGGGCAGTGCGAGGCGAGGGGGGCAACCTGGAACATGGGTAACACTTCTGTCCGGGAACATAGGTAAGAGGTTATAGCGGCACGAGGGCGCGCGGCATGGCAGGAGTGCGGAGAAGGGCGCTCTACGCTTTTTTTCAGGGGGCTTTGTCCGCCGCCGCCTAGTCTGCCCCCTATGCCGTCGCTTCTCCTTTCTGCGTGTTCCCTGATGCATCCAAAGGGCTATGCCGCTCGTGGCGGCCGCGAAGTGGACTGGGCGGCGCTGGCAGGTGGGCGGGAAGGCCGGGTGCGCATCCGCGGCGCAGTGCGTATCTCAGGTTGGAGCCACCCCACCATCAGCAGAGTCCTTTCAGGCCGCCAGCTTTCGCCACTTTGGGCGCTCCACGTGCCCTTGCACGGGCCGCGTATTTTGGGCTTGACGGGGTGGCGGGAGTTCTTTAAGTTCCCGCCTCAAGGCACCGGGGTTTCTTTGGAAATCAGAGCGTGCAACGGTTTCTGGCACTGCCAGAAAGAAAATGACACTTTCTTAAAAAAACCGTTGACAAGCGCAGGGTGTCTGGCTATTTAGCTGTTCCCGGTTGCGGGGAAAGGCGGGGCGGTTAGCTCAGCTGGGAGAGCATCGGCCTTACAAGCCGAGGGTCACAGGTTCGAGCCCTGTACCGCCCACCACCACAGCCACAATGCGGAGCCGTAGTTAAGTCGGTTATAACGCTGGCCTGTCACGCCAGAGGCCGCGAGTTCGAGTCTCGTCGGCTCCGCCATTTGAAAGTACAGGCCCGGTTCGTCCGGGCCTTTCTCAAGCCCCAAAGTGTGTTCGGGTTTTGCGGCGGGGCGCCGCATCATGGTGAGGGTTCCCAGGGGAAGCCCGTGTCCGGAGGGACATAGCCAGATAGAGGCAAGAGCCTGACCCGGCAGATCATTTATATAGCGGAGCCGTAGTTAAGTCGGTTATAACGCTGGCCTGTCACGCCAGAGGC
>NZ_JBUDSW010000177.1:0-7765 GCF_054921475.1 Desulfobaculum sp.
CAAGGTGATGGGGGCCATCACGGCCGCCTACAAGGGCCGCATTGACGGCAAGGCTCTGTCCGCGCTTGTCCGCTCCAAGCTTAATTCCTGATTTTTTGCCACGAGAGTAATACTAGAACCATATGGATTCTCGAACATATCAGCTTCTTGAGTTCCCCAAGGTCCTGGCGTTGGTTGCCGGATACTGCGTATCCGAGCCCGGCGCCGAGAGCGTGAAGGGCATCCGCCCCTTTGCGGATAAAACTGCCCTTGCGCAGGAACTCGAAGTCATGAGGCAGTGGCTGGCCTGGAGTGCGGAAACGCGCTTCAGGCTTCGCGGTTTTCCTTCCCTTGATGGGCTTTTTGCGTATCTGGAACGCCCCACGGCGCTTCTGGATTTGGACGCCCTGTGGGCGCTGGCCGATGTGCTGGGCGTGGTGAAGGAAACCCGTGAGAGCCTCGCCGAGGCCGACGAAGAACGCTTCCCCCTTCTTGCCGAGAAGGCGGGAACAGACTGGCCGCAAAAGCTGCACGCCGCCCTGAAGCGTTGCCTCGGGCGCGACGGCAACCTCCGCGACGAAGCGTCGCCGGAGCTGTTTTCCGTGCGTCAGGAGATTCGCTCCGTCCACAACCGCTGCTCCAAGCGCGTGAAGGACTTCATCGAGGGCGAAGGGCTGTCGCATTTTCTGCAGGACGATTATGTCACCATTTCGTCCGACCGTTACGTGGTGCCCTTGAAGGCGAACGCCAAGGGACGCGTGCGCGGCATCATTCACGACTACTCGCAGACCGGGGAAACCTGCTACTGCGAGCCGCTTTTCCTTGTGGACCTCAACAACGAGTTGCAGGACCTCAAGCAGGAGGAGCGCGAAGCCGAGCGTAAGGTCTTCCGTTATTTGACGGACCTTGCGCGGCAGGAGTTTGACGCGCTTCAGGCAAGCTACGGCTTTGTGGTGATGTGCGATATGCTGTGCGCCAAGGCCGCCTTTGCGGGCGAGTATGGCGCGCGCACCATTGAAATTGGCGAGGACAGCCCGCTGCGTCTGCGCGACGTGCGGCATCCGCTGCTTATGAAGAGCGGCAGCGCCGTGCCCGTTGATTTGGAGCTTGAGGACGGCCAGCAGGCGCTGGTGGTCAGCGGCGGCAACGCGGGCGGCAAAACGGTGTGCCTCAAGACCCTTGGTCTGTGCGCGCTGATGGCGCTGTCTGGTTTGCCGGTGAGTGCCGCCGAGGGCAGTTGCGTTCCGGCGTGGGATAAAGTTTTCGTTGTACTTGGCGATGAGCAGAGCATTGAAAACTCGCTGTCCACCTTTACGGCGCAGATAAAACATCTGTCCAGCGCCTTTGGTGCAGTTGACTCTCGCACACTCGTGATTATGGATGAGTTTGGAGCCGGAACCGACCCGAGCCAGGGCGCGGCCCTTGCGCAGGCGGTTGTGGACTCCATCTTGGATCGTGACGCGTGGCTTGGTGTGGCAACGCACTTCCCGGCGCTTAAGGCCTACGCCCTGAGTAAGGAGCGCGTGCGCGCCGCGTCGGTGCTCTTTCATCCGCAGACCAAAAAGCCCCTGTACCGCCTTGCCTATGACCAGGTGGGCGCCAGTCAGGCGCTGGATGTGGCCAAGGAGCACGGTCTGCCCGCAGAGATTCTGGAGCGCGCCGAACAGTACCTGTTGCTGGACGGTTCGGACACCTCCAAGATTGTGGAGCGCCTGAACGCGCTAGCCGTGTCCCGTGCTGAAGAATTGGAAGGCCTTGAAGCCGAACGCAAGAAGCTCCACGACAAGCGCGTGCGCTTCAACGAGCGGTTCGAGCGCGAAAAGCGCGCCCTTATCGATGAGATTCAGGCGCAGGCCCAGACCGTTCTGAAGGAATGGCGCGACGGCCGCATCGGTCACAAGGAAGCCCGCAAAAAGCTGGCCGAGGAGCGTAAAAAGCTCGCCGGAAGCGGGGCCGCATCCGCCACGGCGGAGCAGCCCAAGGAGTTCCAGTGGGAGGACGTCGAAGTCGGCGAGTCCTACGTGTACGGCTCCTGGGGCAAGTGCGGTGTGGCACAGGAGAAGGACGACAGAAAAAAGCGCGTCAAGATCGACATGGGCGGCGTGTCCGTGTGGGTCAAGTTCTCCGACCTGGCACCGGCCACCAAAAATGCCGAGAAGCCCAAGGCCGCATCCGGCGGCAGTGTGGCGCCCTCGGCGCCTACGGCCCTGACGGTGGACCTGCGCGGCATGCGCGCGGATGACGCTGTGGCCGAGGTGGCGCGCTACTTGGACAACGCGGTGCTGTCCGGCCAGAATCGGCTGGAGATTATCCACGGGCGCGGAACCGGCGCACTGCGCCGCGAAGTGCACGACTTTTTACGGACTTTTCCCCCGGTCGACCATTTTGCTCTGGCCCCAGAGGATCAGGGCGGCGATGGGATGACCATTGTGGAGTTGAAATAGCGAGTCCCGCCTGACGGGGCATGTGGCGCCATAGCGCCCTGAACGTGTTGCGCTCGGGGCGCGGCGCAAGTGCCGCCGAAGCCGGGAGTGGCAGAACATTCAGGAAAGGGCATGGCAAAGTTCGATTCTGGAGTGATTGCAGCCATCAAGTCGCGGCTCGACATTGTCGAGCTGGTCCGCAAATATGTGGACCTCAAGCGCGCTGGTGGACGTTGGATGGCTCCATGTCCGTTCCATCAGGAAACCAAACCGTCCTTCACGGTGCATCCAGACGGATATTTTTATTGTTTTGGATGCCGAGCTTCCGGTGATGTGATAGATTTCTACTGTCAGATCAACGGGCTGGACTTCCGTGAAGGGCTGACGCAGCTTGCCGAGGAACTCGGCGTGGAGCTGGCCACCGTTAAGCCGGATCCGGAGGCGGACGCCAGACGACGCGCGCGCAGCGACAGCATCAAGATGCACTCGCTGGCCGGTGAGTTTTTTCGTGCGAATCTGGACGCGCCTTCGGGCAAGATTGCGCGGGACTACATCGTCTCACGCGGGCTTTCGCCGGAAGTGGTTTCGGCGTTTGGGCTGGGATACAGCCTGGACGACTGGCACGCGCTGGAAAAGCACCTGCGCACACGGGGCTTTGCCCCGGACCGCGCGGCAGCCGCAGGCTTGCTGGTAAAGAACGAACGGGGCAATGTTTACGACCGGTTTCGTGGCCGGCTCATGTTCCCCATACATAACCTTTCAGGTCAGGTTATTGCCTTTGGCGCGCGAACGCTCACAGGCAACGACCCGAAATACCTCAACAGCAGCGAATCGCCCATCTATGTGAAGGGCGACCACCTCTACGGCTTGTTTCAGGCCCGCCGGACCATAGCGCATAAGAAGACCGCGCTACTCACGGAGGGCTATACGGACGTTCTGTCCCTGCACCAGTATGGCTTTACCAATGCCTGCGGCGTGCTGGGAACGGCGCTGACCCCGCATCAGGTGCGGCGCCTTGGTGGCTTCTGCTCCGACCTGTACCTTGTCTTTGACGGCGACGGTGCAGGGCGCAAGGCGGCACTGCGCTCCAGCGAGATGATTCTTGAACAGGGGCTCAAGTGTCGCGTAGTCCTTCTGCCCGATGGCGAGGACGTGGACAGCCTGCTGCAGACGCAAGGGGCGGACGCGTTCGCGCAGCTTATGGAGTCGGCAGAGGACGGACTCAAGTTCTGTCTGAGAACCGTTGGGCGCACCTCAACACGGGAAATGGTGGACTGGGTCCACAAATTCCTGAGCGGGCTGAAAAACCCGGAGTGGAAATCCTCGCTGATTTCCGAGGTGGCCCTCAATATAGGACTAAACGAACAGGATTTACGAAAACGTCTGCAGGCCAGCACGCGGGAAGCGGCTGCCGCCTCAGGCGGTGCGGGTTCTGGTGGTGGAAACCAGCCACGCCGGACCGCTCAGTCCACACGGGGAGAAAAGCTTGACCGCCAGCTCATGCGGTTTGCCGTACGCAACCCCCGCTTTGTGCGGGAGCTGGAATCAAGGGGCATGGGGGAAGCTCTTTCAACCCCCTTCGCCAATGGTCTGTGGGGGAAGATGGTCACCCATCCGGATGCCGATATCTTTGCGTTGCTTACGGAACCGGAAAAGCGGTATTGGGTGGAATGCAACCTCGATGGACCAGACAGCGAAGAGCAAGTGGACAAAGAGTGGTGCGATGTGTGCGAGCATCTTTCGCGCGTCCAGCTGAACTGCCAAAAGCGGTTCACCATCGACGCCTTGCGACGGGCGCAAATGAATGGCGACCACGCCGAAGTGCAGCGGCTGTTGCAGTTGCAGCAGGAGATCTTAGGGAGGCTAGATGAGCAACATTAAGGAAATCCAGCAGATCAAGGCGTTGATCGCGCAGGGCAAGAAAAAGGGCTTTCTGACCTTTGATGAAGTCAGCAAGGCGCTGCCCTCCGAAATCAACAAGCCGGATCAGATCGAAGAAGTCATCGGCATCTTCGAGCAGATGGACATCGCCATCGTCGACACCGAAAAGGAAGGCGACGAAATCCGCTTGGCCAATGCGCAGGAGAGCAGTGACGACGACTCCGGTCTGGAACTGGCCGAGAGCGAGGAAAGCTCTACGGACTACGCCTCGCGCAGCACGGACCCCGTGCGTATGTACCTGCGCGAGATGGGCGCTGTGTCCCTGCTCGACCGCGACGGCGAAGTGGACATCGCCAAAAAGATCGAAGAGGGCGAGCTGGACGTCTTGTACGCCCTTGTCGAAGTGCCCGTCGCCATCGAAGAACTGGTCTCCATTGGTGAGGACCTTGACGACGGCAGTGTCAAGCTCAAGGACGTCGTGAAGACCATCGAGGAAGACGACCCCAGCGAAGACGAGATGAACCAGCGCCAGCGCGTTATTCACCTCCTCAACGAAATTGGGGAAATCTACATCGACAAGCGCGACCTGTACATCAAGCAGGACGAGTGCGCCACCACGGAAAAGAAAGTGGTCGATCTCCAGCAGGAGATTTTGGACTACAAGGAAAACATCGTTAACAGGCTGCGTGACATCAAGCTCGAAAAGACGCTTATCGACGGCATCATCGAGCGTGTGAACGACTACGTGCGCCAGATGCACAACTGTCAGCGTGACCTTTCCGCCTACCTGCTGTCCACCGGTAAGCCCACGCAGGAAATCCGCGACCTGTTCGACCAGCTCGACGCCCGCGAGATTAACCCCGTGGTCGCCGCTGGCGAGCTGGGACTCACCGTGGAGGAGATGTTCTCCTTTAAGGAAATCATCTCCGGCAAGATTGAAATCCTCAAGCGCCTTGAGGACAAGTGCTGCCATCAGGTGCACGACCTCGAAGAAGTGCTGTGGCGCATCAAACACGGCAACCGCATGGCCTACCGCGCCAAGCAGGAGCTTATCCGCGCAAACCTGCGCCTTGTCGTGTCCATCGCCAAAAAGTACACGAACCGTGGCCTCCAGTTCCTGGACCTGATTCAGGAAGGCAACATCGGCCTCATGAAGGCCGTGGACAAGTTCGAGTACCAGCGCGGCTACAAGTTCTCGACCTACGCCACGTGGTGGATTCGTCAGGCCATTACCCGCGCCATTGCGGACCAGGCCCGCACGATTCGTATCCCCGTGCATATGATAGAGACTATCAACAAACTTATCCGCACCTCGCGCTACCTTGTGCAGGAGCTGGGACGCGACCCAACGCCGGAAGAAATCGCCGAGCGCATGGACTACCCGCTGGACAAGGTGAAGAAGGTGCTCAAAATCGCCAAGGAACCCATCTCCCTCGAAACGCCCATCGGCGACGAAGAGGATTCGAGCCTTGGAGATTTTATCGAAGACAAAAAGGCCGCCGCACCCGCAGAGGAAGTGGTCAATACCAAGCTCGGCGAACAGATTGCCGGAGTGCTGTCCGACCTGACCCCCCGCGAGGAACAGGTGCTGCGCAAGCGCTTTGGCATCGGCGAGAAGAGCGACCACACCCTCGAAGAGGTCGGCAAGCTCTTTAACGTCACGCGAGAGCGTATTCGTCAGATTGAAGCAAAGGCACTGCGCAAACTGCGCCACCCCGTGAGGAGTGCCCAGCTGAGGTCGTACTACGAAAACTAGCCTTACGCCTCCCTGCTCAGACATCGCGGCCCGCATGGCTTACCATGCGGGCCGTTTTCGTTTGGCAGGGCAGGGCGCTTTTTGACGCATTGATGCGCCTGGAGTATTTTGCAGGTATGAGTGGAATTCGGTTCTTTGGGCGCAGGCAGCGTGCATGGCGCGGTGTCGCATGCGCTGTGGCTTTGGCGCTTTTCCTTGTTCTGGGGCACGGCACAGGGTGCACGACGTCCGCGGATGAACTGGCATGGGCCAAGTGGATTCCCGACGGCGACACCGTTCAGCTGGTTGGCGGCACATGGGTACGGCTGACGGGCATTGATGCGCCGGAAACGGGCAAGCATGGCGCGCCGGGGCAGTACTATTCCGGCCGCTCGCGCGGCGCGTTGCAGGAGCTTGTGGGCGGGCGGCCGTTTCACGTGCGTCCTGTTGGGCGCGGGGCAGACCGCTACGGGCGCGTGCTTGGTGAAATCATTCTGCTGGATGGCACCAATGTGAACGAGGAACTTTTACGCAGTGGGCACGCCTCGCTGTATTGGTTCCCCGACCACCCGGCGGAGCTTATTTCGCGCTATATTGCTGTGCAGCGCGAGGCCATCAGCCACGAGCGCGGTTTTTGGCCGCGCGTGCTTGGTCAGCCCGTGGCGAGCGGGCCGTGGGTGGGCAACGCCAGAAGCCACCGCGCCTATCCGGCGGGCAACAGCCGGGTGAAAAAGATATCCCCCCGCAACCGCGTGGAGTTCTCCTCGCTGGAGGACGTCTATATGCACGGCTATAGCGCCGCGCGTTCGCTCTCGCCGTGGTGGCAGGTGCGGTGATGCCTGTTTAACATTCTGATTTGCTTTGTGTTTTCCATTTTTGTTATTTCAAAAATTTCAGAAATGGCAAAAATTCTCTTTCTGTTTGACGCTGTTCTGCGAAAACCGTATTCTGACCGACCCTTACATGAGATAATGGGGAATATGCCCGGCTTGGCGCTGGTTCGCGCTGTTGTGCGCGGCCTGCCGCCACCGCTGGCGGAAAAGGCCCCCAACGCGCCATGTTGTGCCGCAATTTGTGCAGGCTCTGGCGCGCCGCCATCCGCCGCCGGGCGTCCTGATAGTTGCTGAGTCTGCCCCGGCTGCGCACGCCCTCTCGGCGAGGGCGCGGCCCCCACGTGCGATGGGAAGAGGGCAGACCGATGGACCTCAAACTTTTCAGCAGAGCCTCGGTGTACCGCAAGAGGGAACAATCAATGCAACGCACTCCAATCGCCCAAGAACAAGATGCATGCGCAATCATAGCCTTTATCGATAAGCGCGGGCGCTCGTCCCACGCCAACATCGTCAAGACCATAGAAGCTCTAAAAAAGATGGCCCACCGCTCGGGCGACATCAATAACGAAGGTGACGGCTGCGGCGTCATGACGGACATCCCGCGCGAGGTATGGGCGGGGCGTCTGGAAAAGGCCGGACTCTCGCGCCATTTGGCCGAGAGCCGAGGCTTCTTCGTTGGTCATATTTTGCTGCCTCACCAGACGCGCGACAACGCGGACACCATTATGTCCCGCGTGCGCACGCTGTTTGCCGAGCGCGGCGCGGAGTTGCTGCACGAAGTCATCGGCAACACGCGCGATACCGAGCTTGGTCCGCTGGCCGCTGCCGAAGCGCCGCTGTTTTGGCAGGTGGCGGGCATTCTGCCGCAGGCGGAGCTGAATTCCGGTGGGCGCGTGCTGTTTGATGTGCAGATG
>NZ_JBUDSW010000178.1:0-7696 GCF_054921475.1 Desulfobaculum sp.
GCGCACCTTGTTGATGTCGTTCCACACGGCGCGGTGGCGCTCCTTGAGCCGTTCGAGCTTATCTTCCTGCTTGGCAAGCTCGGGGAACGTACCGCTACGCAGGTTATGGCGTTTTTTGAGCTTGAGGCGGCTTTCCTCAATGCTGGCGTTCAGGGCGATGATTTTCTGC
This sequence comes from Desulfobaculum sp., assembly GCF_054921475.1. NCBI lineage: Bacteria > Pseudomonadati > Thermodesulfobacteriota > Desulfovibrionia > Desulfovibrionales > Desulfovibrionaceae > Desulfobaculum > Desulfobaculum sp. The sequence goes on from NZ_JBUDSW010000178.1 coordinate 170, forward strand.
CGTAGCACGTTCACCCTGTGCAGCAGCGCGGCGTCATAGCCCACAATAAGCACCGTTTCCGTGGACAGACCGCCACCAAGCTGGTCCTCCACATAGATGATGCGCGAGCTGACAGCCTTGCCGCCAACAAGCATGCCCTTCACCGCAAGCTGCCCCACGGAGTAGACGTCGCTGTGCATACACGCGCCGTCCACCAGCAGGCACTTGCCGGCAAGGATTTGGGCGTTCTCCACAAAGGCTGCGCGCACATTGTTCTTGGCCCGCAGCACAGCCTTGCCGCCGCCTTTGATGCCCGTCTCGGCGACTATGGAATTCTCCGCGCGGATGCTGGCCCCCTCCACAATGTCCTTCACCATGACGTTGACGCCCTGCACGCCAAAGCCCGAGCGCACACTGCCATGCACGATAACATTGCCGAGGAAGAAAATCTTGCCTGTGTGGAAATCAACGTCACGGCGCACATTGAGGGTGCGCTTTACGGTGATGAAGCCGTCCATGTAAAAGACGTAACCATCCGCCGCCGCAAGCAGTCTGTCCGGGTTCTCCGGATCGACGACGGTGTTTTTTCCGGCGGGAAAAACCTTCTCATCGTACACGCATTGGATGACGCCCGAGTCGTCGTCCAGCGGCTCGTCGCACCACTCGGCAAGCAGGTCTCCGGTGCGGACGTTTTGCACGTAGCCAAGGTTGTAGAAATCCACATTGCCGTCGGAAAGCTGCCGTGGCTTCAAATTCTGATAGTCGAATGTTGGGTCGAAATGATGCAGCAAATAGTACGGCATAGGCGTTGCCTGTTGGTTCCGGTGTCGCTAGATGGTCAGTGCCGCAAGTTCCTCGTCGCTTCGCAGAATCTTGAAGTAGCGTTTCAGCTGAACAAGTTCCAGTGTTTTCAGCACCTGAGCGCCCGGGCGCAGCAGGTAGAAGGACTTGTCCTGCTCCTCAATGCGGGTGGACAGCGCCACCAAAAACCCAATGCCGGAGCTGTCGATAAACCGCACTTCCGACAGGTCCAACACAAGGAAGCTGTACCCGCCGCCACCAAGTTCGGCCTCAATGCGTTCCCGCAGGCGCGGCGTCACATCAAGGGTAATCTCGCCGGAACAGGTCACCAGCACGGCCTTGTTGCGTTTTTCTATCTGTAGGTTTTCCATGCGTCCTTCCCTATGGTTTTCCTCAGCGTCACAAGGGTCTTGCCCGGACCGGAGCAAATGCGCACCTCGTCCATGACCTTACGCATAATGTACAGTCCCCGTCCGCATTCGGCCTGCGGCTGTGGCACGTCCTCCTTGGCGGACGGCTCAAATCCTTGGCCGGTGTCGATCACGTCCATCTCCACGGCGGAGCCATGGTCTATACGCACACTCACGGCAACCCCCTCCGGCTCGGTGCCGGAGTAGGCGTGCTCCACCACGTTGGCGCACGCCTCGGTCAGCGCCAATTCCATATCATACAACAGACTGCCGTCATGCAAAACAGCGGCAAGCTCCTGCATGGCATCCTTCACCAACGCCCGCGAGGCCTCAGGATTCGCGCCGCAGGTGAACAATTTCTCCTTGCCGTGCACGCCAAACTCCACCCACAGGGCGGTGGCGTCGTCGCGCCATGTGGCGGCGTTGCCGCTGCGGCGCGCTATCTGCGCCTGCAATAGTTCCGGCACATCGCCACGCATGCACGTGACGTACCGGACCACATCGCGAAAGGCGTCAAAATCAAAAAACCCGCCATCCAGCTGCTCAAAGTCATAAAACCCGTCTGTGTAGAGCAGCAGGCCACCGGAAGGCGGCAAATCCCGGCGCGTCTCGGCAAAGGGCATAGTACGGAAAAAGCCAAGAACACTGGCCGTGGCGGGCAACTCGTCAACATTGTCGCCGTGGCGCAAAAATGCCGGACAATGTCCGGCGTTGATATAGGACAGCGACTGCCCCTCCACATCAAGGTCCACGGCCAAAACCGTGACGAAATCCTCTTCGCTGCCGATGATGTCGCACAGGTGGCGGTTAATCTGCTCGAAGGTGTCCTCCAGCGTCATCCCACTCTCGCGCGAAACGCGAAACAGCGTGCGCACAATGCCCATGATAAACGCCGCACGCGCGCCATGCCCCGACACATCCGCCACCACCACGCGCAGCAGGCCGTCGTGGGTGGTGAAGTAGTCAAAATAATCGCCACTGGCGCGGCCAGAGGGGCGGTACACATTGGAGACGTGCACCCCCGGCAGGTCCGCGCAGGCGGCGCAATGTGCGGTGGAATCGCCCTGCGGCAGCAGGCGCTCCTGCAGGGACGCCACGTGGGCGATTTCGCGCCCCATTTCATCACGCGCGCGGCGCAGGCGGCGCGTCAGGCGCACTTGCCGCGCGCCAACGCCCACGCGGGCCAAAAGCTCGGCGCGGTCAAAGGGCTTGTACAAAAAGTCGTTGGCGCCGGAACCAAAGGCCCGCATCTTACTTTCCGGCGCCTTGGCCGAGGTCATCATGGTGATGTTGACCTCGTCGTCGCCGTAGGTTTCGCGGATGCGGCGGATAACCCCAAACCCATCAAGGCGGGGCATATTCATGTCCAGCAGGATGATGTGCGGACGAAACGCGGTGTAGCGCACAAGGCCTTCCACGCCATCGGCGGCCACCTCTACGGCGTAGGCGAAGTTCGCCAGCATCTCGCGCAGCGAGGTTCGCAGGTCCTCCTCATCCTCAATGACGAGGACGCGTATGGCATCACCACCGGTATGTTCGTCCAATGCGGCCTCCCGGACCGTCTCTAAAACTCCTCGCTGTCCAGCAAAATGGTCACCGGTCCCCAGTTGGTCAGGCTCACGTCCATCATGGCGCCAAAGCGGCCCTCCTGCACTTTGCCGGGGAGCATGCCGCGCACATCGGACACAAGTCGCTCATACAACTGTAGGGCATTATCACCCTGCGCCGCAAGGTGAAACGACGGACGGCGGCCCTTGCGGCAGTCGGCGTACAGGGTGAACTGCGACACCAGCAAAATCTCGCCCCCATAGTCACGCAGGGACAGGTTCAGCTTGTCCGCCTCGTCGGGGAAGATGCGCAGGTCCAGCATTTTGCCGAGCATGGTCTTCCAGGTACGCGTCCCCGGCAGGTCCGGGCCGTCGTCGCGGCTGAGGCCAACAAGGGCCAGCAGGCCTTTGCCAATCTCGCCCACGGTCTCGCCATCCACGACCACGCTGGCGTTTCGCACACGTTGCAGATGCAGGCGCATGGCTACTCCTCGAAGTACGTCGCGGACTGGGCGGGCTTTTCGCTGACGGTGATGCTCTTCATGCACACGCCGCTGCCCTCAAGACGCTGCTCCATCTCCTTGTAGATAAAGCGGGCGATGTTCTCCGAGGACGGATTGTGCTCGGTAAACGCCGGATGCTCGTTCAGGTGGCAATGGTCCAGCCCGGAAAGGATGTCCTTCAGCATGGTCTTGAGCACCTTGAAGTCGATGAGCATTTCGGTCTTGGGCTGCAGAGCGCCGCCTTCCACAACGGCCTCAACGCCAAAGTTGTGGCCGTGCATACGCTCGCACTTGCCTTCATAGTGGCGGAGCTGATGGGCCGCGGCAAAGTCCGTGCGCACGGTCAGGCGCCACTTGCCAGTTTTCTGCGTCGTCATATCGTCTGGTTCCTTTTTCTCGTCGTCGGGAGTGCCGGGCTACAGCACCTCGACATCCTTCCAAAATTCACGGGTGGGCGTCACACTGTACTTGGGACCCAGCTGGAGCTTGCACTCGTACTGGTCCACGCGCAGCAGCATCTGCACAGGGATGCGCCCGGTGTGCTGCGCCAGCACGTCCTTCAGGCGCTTGCGGCCATCCTCGGTAAGGCGTTCGGCCTCCATGACCAGCATCACAGGCTCCTGATTGCCCGCCAAGGCGTCGGCAAGGAGCTTGACCTCATCAAGGATGAGCTTGGCGCGCTTGGGCACGCCTTCCTCTTCCTGCGGGCCGCCGTCGCGGTCACTGACCTTGCCGATGAAGAGAAGCGGCTGCTCGGAGTCCAGCATTTCGCGGTTTTTGGCGTAGGCCTCGGGGAAGACCACGGCCTCGCCCGAACCGGTCAGGTCCTCCACCTCCAAAAAGGCCATCTTGCCGCCCTTTTGGGTAATGTGTTCCTTGCGGCCCGTTACCAAAAACGCCGTGCGCACTTCCGCGCCGGGACCATAATCCGCCACCTGAAGCAGGCTAGGCAGGCGCATGCGCGCAAGTTCATGGCGGAAGGAAAGCAGCGGATGGCTGGACAGATAGAGGCCGAGGGCGTCCTTTTCCAGCTTCAGCTTTTCATCGTCGGGCCATTCCTCAATGGGCGGGCCGTCGGTATGGATGCCCGTTCCGGGCAGGGCGGGCATTTCCATGCCAGCCACAGCCATCAGGGACATCTGGCCGGAGTTCTTGTCCTTGGCCTTTTTCTGCGCCACGGAGACCACCCGGTCCAGCGCGTCCATAAGGCCCGCGCGCGGCACGTCAAAGCCGTCCATGGCGCCGGCCTTGATGAGATTCTCCAGCACGCGCTTGGTGACCTTGCGCAGGTTCACCCGCTCGCACAGGTCCAGCATGCTCTTGAAGGGGCCACCCTCCTGACGGGCGTCCACAATCTCGCGGATGGCTTCGTCGCCAACGTTCTTGATGCCCGCCAGACCGTACCGCACCTGCCCGTCAGCCGGCACGGTAAAGTGGCGCATGGAGCTGTTCACGTCCGGCGGCAGCACCTCAATTTCCATATCACGGCACGAGGCGATGTATTTCAGCACCTTGTCCGTGTTGTTCACTTCCGAGGTAATCATGGCGGCCATGAATTCCGTCGGATAGTGCGCCTTGAGGTAGGCCGTGTGGTAGGAAATGAGCGCGTAGGCCGCGGAGTGCGACTTGTTGAAGCCGTAGGCCGCGAACATTTCCATCAGGTCAAAGATTTCGGTGGCCTTCTCGGCGGAGACGCCCTTTTCCAGCGCGCCCTTGTTGAAGATTTCGCGCTGTTCGGCCATGGCTTCGGCGTTCTTTTTACCCATGGCGCGGCGGAGCAGGTCAGCGCCGCCAAGGGTGTAGCCGGCGACCACCTGCGCAATCTTCATGACCTGTTCCTGATAGACGATGACGCCGTAGGTATCCTGCAGCACCGGCTCCAGCTCCGGCAGCGGATACACGACCTCCACCTCGCCGTGCTTACGCTTGATGAACTCCTCAACCATGCCGGAACTCAGCGGTCCCGGACGGTACAGGGCGAGCATGGCGATAACGTCCTCAAAACAGCTGGGCTTTAGCATACGCAGGTACTTGCGCATGCCGTCGGATTCCACCTGAAAGATGCCGTCGGTGTCGCCGCGGGCGTACAGGTCAAAGGTCTCCTGATCATCAAGGCCCAGGGTATCAAGGTCCGGCGGCTCCTTGCCGCGCTCGGCAATGATGTCCACGGCGTCCTGAATCACCGTCATGGTGCGCAGGCCAAGGAAGTCGAACTTCACAAGGCCCACCTTTTCGACATTTTTCATGTCGAACTGGGCCACAACTTCGCCCTTTTTGCCCTTGTACACCGGCAGATAGTCCCACATGGGTCCGTCGGAGATAACCACGCCCGCCGCGTGGGTGGACGCGTGGCGGTGCATGCCCTCAAGGCGGCGCGAAATGTCAATGAGCTTGGCAACGCGGGAGTCGTTCTCCATGCGTTCCGGCAGCTCCGGCTCCATGTCCAGCGCCTTGTCGATGGTCATCTTGAGGTCTTCGGGGATGAGCTTGGCGATCTCGTTGACCTCGGGGAAGGACAGGCCAAGGGCGCGGCCCACGTCGCGGATGACGGCCTTGGCCTTCATGGTGCCGAAGGTGGTAATCTGCGCCACAGCGTCGTGGCCGTACTTGTCGCCCACGTACTTGATGACCTCGCCGCGCCGGCGTTCGCAGAAGTCCACGTCGATATCAGGCATGGACACGCGCTCGATGTTCAAGAAGCGCTCGAACAGCAAGTTGTACGGCATGGGGTCAAGGTTGGTGATGCGCAGGGCGTAGGCCACAATGGACCCCGCCGCCGACCCACGGCCCGGACCAACGGGAATGCGGTTGCGCTTGGCCCAGTTGATGAAGTCCTGCACGATGAGGAAGTAGCCGGGGAAGCCCATCTCCATGATGACGCCCAGCTCCATCTCAAGGCGGTCCCAATAGACCTTCTCGTCCACCTCGTAGGGCAGGTTCTCCAGACGCTCGCGCAGGCCGTCGCGCGCCATGTCGCACATCTGGTCGTCCAGACTCTTGCCGGGCGGCACGTCGTACACGGGGAAGAAGTACTTGCCCATGCGGATTTCCACGTTGCACTGCTCGGCAATGCGCACCGTATTTTCAATGGCCTCCGGACAGTCCGCAAAGGCGGCCTTCATCTCGGACGGCGGACGGAAATACAGCTTGTCCGTGTTGATGCGCATGCGCTTTTCATCGCTGACGCAGGCGTTGGTCTGCACGCACAGCAGGATGTCGTGCGCCTCGTGGTCCTGCGCGGTGAGGTAGTGGCAGTCGTTGGTGGCCACCAGCGGCAGCTTGGTGTGCCCCGCCAACTCGCGCAGCAGGGTATTGGCGTGGTCCTGCTCTTTCAGGCCGTTGGCCTGAAGCTCAATGTAAAAGCGGTTGGGAAAAATGTTTTCGTACAGCTGCGCCGTTTCGATGGCCTTGTCCATGCCCTCGTGGAGCACATGCTGGACCACCTCGCCCTGCAGGCAGGCGGACAGGGCGATGATGCCCTCGCTGTACTTTTTGAGGATTTCATGGCTGACGCGGGGCTTGTAATAAAAGCCGCGCAGGTAGCCCTCGGAGACGATTTTGGACAGATTGTGATAGCCCACAAGGTTCTGCGCAAGGAGCACCAAGTGGTAGCGCTTCTTCGCGTCCGCCCCTTCGACATTGGTATGCGGCCCCTTGGAGACATAGACCTCACAGCCAATGATGGGCTTCACACCCTTTTTTTTGGCTTCCTGAAAAAACTTGGCAGCGGCGAACATGTTGCCGTGGTCGGTCACCGCGGCGGCGGGCATACCAAACTCTATGGCCTTGGAGCACAAGTCGCCGAGGCGTATGGCGCCATCAAGAAGACTGAACTCCGTGTGGCAATGCAAATGGACGAAATCGGACATCGATATATGTATCTCTGAAAATTTGTGATCGTTGGTGGATTGTGTACGGCCATGAGGTAGCAGAAAACGCCCCCGGCAACAAACACCCGCTTTGCCGGGGCGTTACTGGACACCCCTCCTTTTTCGCCATTGAATTCAAGCCATTACAACGGCGCGCCCCGCCGCGCCAATTCCGCGCCGAGCAATTTTCCATACCCCGCCAACGCCTGCTGCGCACGGCTTTTCGCCCTCGGGCGGGCTTGCGCCTTGCCTTCGGGCCGTGGCTTTGTCATTGTGGAGGCTGGAACACGCCCCCTGCCCTCGTCACGTTGCCTCCTCCCCTCGCTCACGGCGGTTCCCCTTTCACCTTTCAGCAAGGGGCAATAATGCGCGGCATTTTCATCATTTTGTGCCTTTTGGCCTTGTTTCTTCCCACTGC
>NZ_JBUDSW010000179.1:0-7676 GCF_054921475.1 Desulfobaculum sp.
AGGATGTGGATGTCCATCCAGACCGACCAACTGCGGGTGTAGTACATGTCCAGCCGGATGCGCTCCGCGTAGGAGGTGTTGCTGCGGCCCGAGACCTGCCACAGGCCTGTGAGGCCGGGCATGCTACGGGTGTAGAGGTCGAAGGCTTCTTGATAGCGTTCGATCTCGCTTTCCACAATGGGGCGCGGTCCCACAAGGCTCATTTCCCCAAGGGCTACGTTGATGAGCTGGGGAAGTTCGTCGAGGCTCGTCTTGCGCAGGAAGGCGCCAACGCGGGTGACGCGCGGGTCGTTTTTGAGCTTTTGGGTCTCGGCCCATTCCCTCGCGATGGCCGGGTTAGCGGCGAGGTGCTCGCGCAGGACGGCGTCGGCATTGGGAACCATGGTGCGGAATTTCCAGATGCGGAAGGGCTGGCCGCCATGGCCGATGCGCTCCTGCCGGAAGAAGGGCGCGTGGCGGTCCTCAATGAAGATGGCGAGGGCGACAAGGGCGAAAAGGGGGATCAGCACCGGCAGGCTGAGGATAATGCAGATGAGGTCCATGGCGCGCTTGATGCGCTGGCGTACCGGGTCGTGCCATTTGGTGTGCGATTGGAGAAACTGCATACCGCCGATGTCGTGCACCGTCAGGTTCAGTGTTTTGAGAAAGGCGGGCGGCAGGAACAGGATGCGGCGGAAATGATTCTCCAGCCAGTGGATGCGCGAGGTGTCTTCAAGATGATGCGGCTCAAGGGCGCACAGAACGATGGGCATGGGGCGCATCTGGGCTGTGTAGGCAAGGGCGTTTCGCGCCGCGTCGTCGTCCACTTCGTCCGAGGCAATGATGTGCTTGACGCGGATGCCGAGGCCGAGCTCCTTGTCATAAAAGGCCGCAATATCGTCCACCATGGACCGGGGGCCGTACAGCACAGCCGGAACGCCCCACCAGTCTTTTTCACTCAGCCTCGCGCGCACAAAGCTGCGGGCAAAGGGGACGGTGCCAAGGGACAGAAACCAGCCGCCAATGATGGCAAGGCGCGAGAAGTCGTCCGCCGTGCGCATAAAAAAGGTCATGGACAACAGGCTCAAAAACACAAGGCAGGTGGCGAGGGTCTGCCGCTTCAGCTCCTCATGCCGCGCCACCAGTATGCTGGGGTACAGCCCCGCAAAGGCATAGAACAGCGGGAAAAGCAGCGTCACCGGCGACATCTCCATATAGAAGCCCAGGGAAAAACTGCCGCCAAAAACAAGGCGCAGCACGATGCACAGGCTCATGGGAATGGCGATGGCCAGGGTGTCGGACAGCACAAGAAGAACATTCATTCGGGAAAAAAACACTGCGGCCTCGGTCTCTTAGGGGTGTACGGCGTCAGCAGGGCCACGCGGGGAAACTGGACGTCTGCGTTTTCCATGCATTGGATTTATGGGCTTTCTGATAAGCTCCCCCGCATTTACTTGTCAACGAACTGGGAGAATTTCCGGACATGGTCGCGCATGCGACACCCCCGCGTCACAAAAACAGAACACCGATACAGAGGTCATAGCGGGCTATGTTCACAAAAACGGAACAGTTCTGTTTTCCGGGATGGGATATCCCGTGTTTGTGAACCGTTTGTGGGTGTGGCGGTGTGGTGTCGGTTCGGTGACAAAAAGGGGTTTTGTGCATAACGGTATAATATATATAAGGAAATATGAGTTGGCACCCTTTGTGATGTAAGGGGGATGTCTGCGCGCTGCGAAAGCGCATTGCGAGACACCGAGTTTGTGGAGGGGGCCGGACGTGGGGTCCGGCCCTGACTCGCAAGGACGTTCAACCTTTGCCAGAGGGATGAAGACTGATGAAGAAGATTCTCATGCTCGTGCTCAGCATGATCGCCGCTGTGGGGCTTGTCGCCTGCAACGACGAGAGTGCAAAGACCGGTAATGAACCCGTGGTGCTCAAGTTCGCCACCCAGCATCCTGTGGAGCACATGGCCCACAAGGCCGCCGAGCGCATCAAGGCCCGTGTCGAAAAAGAGACCGAAGGCCGCGTGCAGATCAAAATTTACCCCGCCAACCAGCTTGGCGACGCGTCCCAGATTTACGAGGAAGTCATCCGTGGCTCCATCGACATCGCGCACATCACCGTGCCGGACCAGTATGACTCCCGCCTCGGTGTCGGCTTCATTCCCTACATCGCCCGCGACTACGACCAGATTCGCGAAGTGTTCGCCAAGGGCACCTTCATCGACACCGAGATGGCGAAGATGCACGACGCCCTCGGCGTGAAGTTCTTCTCCTACTTCGGCGAAGGCTTCATCGGTGTGGGCACTGTTGAGCCCATCGAGAACATGGACAAGCCCGGCGTTGAAAAGGGTCTGATGATCCGCGTGCCCGGTCTGGACGTGTTTAAGTTTGGCGGCGAGGAGCTGGGCTTCCGCACCACCTCCATCCCCTATGCTGACACCTACTCCGCCCTGCAGACCGGCGTGGTCAAGGGCTGGCTCGGTGGCCCGCCGAACCTGAACTACCTCGGCTTCCGCGACGTCATCAAGCACTACTACCAGTTCAACGTGAACTTTGAGTCCACCCAGTACGTCATGAACAAGGCCAAGTTCGAGGCCCTGCAGCCCGAGGACCGCAAGGTCGTCGAGGCCGCCTTCACCGACGAAGGCCAGCAGAGCTTCCTGATGGCTGAGAGCGAAGACCAGATGTACCGCAAGAAGCTGGCCGAGGCCGGCGTTGAAGTGGTGACCTTCTCCACGCAGGAACTCGAAGCCTTTGCCAAATACGTGCGCGAGCACGCCTGGAAGCGCCTTGAGAAGAACCTGACGCCCGAGATCGTCAACGGTCTGCGCGGCTCCTACGAGTAAGAGATAATCCGAATCCGGCAGGGCGCCTCTCCTCCATGCGAGGCGCAGGCGGCGGGCCATTGCCCGCCCGCCGCCACCTCTGCCTTCTTTCAGGGGGAGACGCTGTGACTTTTCTCGATAATCTGCACAATTATCGCTTTTGGCGGAACCTGAACCGGTTCCAGAAGTTCATGATGGCCACGTCGAGCATCCTCATCGTCGCCATGATTTGCATCGCCGTTGTGGCCCGCTACATTTTTGAATCCGACTTTTATGGCTCTGAGGAACTCATCTCCATGGTGGCCTTTTGGCTGTACTTCATGGGCGCGGCGCAAGGCAGCCACGACAAGAGCCAGATTTCCGCGGACATTGTGTCCTGCTACATCAAGGGCGATAAGACCCGCCGCATCATGCACATTGTGACGGACCTCGTCACTCTGGCCATCTGCCTGCTTGTGACCGTATGGGCTGTGCAGTTTGTGGCCTGGGGCTTCAAGATGAACCCCAAGTCGCCGGTTTTCCGTTTGCCCATGCTTATCCCGCAGTGTGCTGTGGGCCTCGGCTTCATCCTTATGTCCTGGTACCACCTCGTGTATCTGGTGCAGGACATCCGCACCCACCTGAAGCTGGTCCGTCAGGGCAGCTAACAGGGTTTCAATACAGGGAAGAGAGCAATGACCATCGCCATAGCCATGTCCATCCTTGTGGTGACGCTGTTCATAGGCGTGCCTATCCCGTTCGCCTTTTTCAGCTCCGCTGCGTATCTTATATATACCGGGGGCTACGACCCCAGCTTCCTGCTGCCGTACGGCTTTTCCAAGATGAACTCCATCGTCCTGTTGACCATTCCGCTGTTCATTATGGCGGGTGGCGTTATGGACAAGGGCCGCATCGGCGACAAGCTTGTTGACGTTGTGGATACCATTGCCGGACGCATCCGCGGCGGCCTCGGCGTTGTGACCGTTATTACCTGTGCCATCTTTGGCGCGGTGTCCGGCAGCTCCTCGGCCACGGTGTCCTGTATTGGCTCCATCATGATGCCCAAGCTCAAGCGGGCGGGGTATCCCATCGGCCACGCGGCGGCGCTGCTCGCCTCCTCCGGCGTGCTGGGTATTTTGATTCCGCCGAGTATGCTGATGATTCTGTACGCGTGGATGGGGAACCAGTCCGTTTTGGCCTGCTTCCTTGCCGCGTTTACGCCGGGCCTTATCCTGACGGTCCTGTTGTCCGCCGTGAACCTGTTCCTCTTGCGCAACAATAAGGACATCGAGGTCCGCCCCCACGAGCCCATTGGCGAAACCGCCAAGCTGTTCGTGTCCAAGAGCGCCAAGGCGTCTCCGGCGCTGATGATGCCCGTCATCATCCTTGGCGGCATCTACGGCGGCTTCATGACACCCACCGAGGCGGCGGCCGTGGCCGTGATTTACGCCATTCCGGTGGCGATGTTCATCTACAAGGGCCTGAAGGCGCGCGACCTCGTGGCAACGCTTATTGAGTCCGCCACCACCACGGGCGTTATCATGGCCATGATGTTTGCGGTGATGATTCTCTCCCGCCTGTACATCATGGAGAACCTGCCCGATCAGCTGATGGGCGTTCTGACCGCAGTGTCGGAAAACCCAATTATCATCATGCTGATGATCAACGTCTTTATGATTGTCATGGGCATGCTGATGGACGACGTGTCCGGCGTGCTCCTTGGCACGCCAATCCTCGTGCCCTTGGTGACGCAGCTGGGCGTGGACCCGGTGCACTTTGCCGCCATCATGGGCGTGAACCTTGGCCTTGGCAACGTCACGCCGCCCACCGCGCCGCTGTTGTACCTGTCTGGCCGCATCGCTGGCGCGCCGGTGAACAAGATGATGAAGCCCACCATTTATCTTATCCTGTTCGCTTGGGTGCCCACGCTGCTCATCACAACATATATTCCCGAAGTGTCCCTTGGTCTGGTACACCTGCTCATGGGTAACTAACGGACGCGCAAGGAGTCGATGATGGAATCTCTTCGGGAACTGTATCGCATTGGCGTTGGACCTTCCTCCAGCCATACCATGGGGCCGCGCAAAGCCGCGGAGCGGTTTTTGGCCGCACACCCCGAGGCCGCCCGCTTTCGGGTGACGCTGTTCGAGTCCCTTGCCGCAACGGGCAAAGGCCACCTGACGGACTGGGCCGTGAACGCCGTCCTTGGTGAGGACCGCACCGAAGTGGTCTGGAAGGCCGAGGAAAAGCTCCCCCAGCATCCCAACGGCATGCGCTTCGAAGCGCTTGACGAGGGCGGCGCCGTGACCGGCGGCTGGACCGTGTACTCCGTTGGCGGCGGCGCCATCCGCGAGGAAGGACAGGACGCCTCCGCCGGGGAACAGGTCTACGACCTGCCGGACATCGCCGCCATCATGGCCATGTGCCAGCAGAAGGGCATCGCGTACTGGGAGTACGTTGAGCAGTGTGAAGGCCCCGAGATATGGGACTTCCTGCGCGAGGTCTGGACGGTGATGGAAGCGGCGATACACCGCGGCCTCAAGGCGCAGGGCGTGTTGCCCGGGTCCATCGGTCTGCGGCGGCAGGCGTGGAGCTATTACCGCAAGACCAAGCACTCCGGGCTGGATATGCAGCAGACCGGCAAGGTGACGGCCTACGCCCTTGCCGTCTCCGAGGAGAACGCGGGGGGCGGCGTTATTGTCACTGCGCCCACCTGCGGCGCGTGCGGGGTGGTCCCTGCCGTGCTCCATTATCTGAATGAAATCCACGACGATCTCGACGAGGGCGATATGCTCAAGGCTCTTGCGACGGCGGGCCTGTTCGGGAACGTCATCAAGCATAACGGCTCCATCTCCGGCGCGGAGGTTGGCTGTCAGGGCGAGGTCGGTTCGGCCTGCGCCATGGCCGCTGCCGCCGCGGCCCAGCTTATGGGCGGTTCTGTCGGTCAGATTGAATACGCCGCAGAGATGGGACTGGAACACCACCTTGGCCTCACCTGCGACCCGGTGGACGGGCTGGTGCAGATCCCCTGCATTGAGCGCAACGCCTGCGCGGCCACGCGCGCCATGTCCCGGGGCCAGATGGCCATCCTGTCCGACGGCACACACCGCGTGCCCTTTGACGAGGTGGTCGAGGTCATGACCCAGACCGGCCACGACTTGCCAAGCCTGTACCGCGAGACGTCCACGGGCGGCCTCGCCAAGGCGTACGGCAAGCGCGTGCTCGGCGCAAAATAAAGCCCCCCGCCGCATCCTGCGCGAGTGATGCGGCGGTTTCGCACCTCCACCACGTTGGAGCATTGCGCCCGTCCGGAGCGGTTGACGCCGCCACCCGGACGGGCGCTTGTCTTTTCTGGGCGGGCGTTTGGACGCGTTATGACGTGGGGCGCGGGCCGTGCTATACTCCGGCAGGGCATATGACCTATGCAGAGGAGGAGCCTATGGGCGTTCGGATGGTAGTAGCGGCGATGTGCATGGTGGTCCTTGCGGCGGGAGCCGCGTGGACCGCGGAGCAGGAAGGAGACGGTATGACAGCGCAGACAGCAGTGGCGACCTTTGCCGGAGGATGTTTTTGGTGCCTTGAGTCGCCTTTTGATGGTGAAGAGGGCGTGTTGGAGACTGTGGTGGGCTACACCGGCGGCGAAACGGAGAACCCGACGTACGAGCAGGTGTCCTCCGGCGGCACCGGGCACGCGGAAGCCATCCAGATTACCTACGATCCGGCCGTTGTGGGGTACGATAGGCTCCTTGGCATCTTCTGGCGCAATATCGATCCGCTGGACGCTGGCGGGCAGTTTTGCGACCGGGGCAGCCAGTACCGCAGCGCCATTTTTTATCATGATGACGAGCAAAAGCGCCTTGCCGAGGCCTCGCGCGATGCCCTCGCTGCGTCCAGCCGCCTTGATGGGCGTATTGTGACGGAAATTGTTCCTGCGGGCGCCTTTTGGCCTGCGGAGGACTACCATCAGGACTACTACCGCAAGAATCCCATCCGGTATAAATTCTACCGCTATGGGTGCGGGCGGGATAATCGGCTCAAGGAATTGTGGGATAAATAAGGCGGCGGAAAGCGGACGCATGATGCGGCGGGGGCCCCGGACGGAAACGTCCGGGGCCGCCGTGCGTTTTTAGACGTCGTCGGGGGCTTGGGACAACAGCTGGGTGCCAAGGCCGGTGAGGAGCCAGTCCAGCGATGTGCCGGTGCGCGTCCCCACGGTGACCAGCCAGTCCGGCGGCACGCGGCGGTTTTTTTTAGCATTGGAGATGGACGCCGAGGAAACGTTCAAAAACGCGGCGAGCTCTTTGTAGGTGGCGCTTTGGGTGGCGGTTTTCAGGCGCTCCAGCACGCGTGTGGGCGAGCGCAGCAGCTTGGCGCGCGACAGGTCGCGGACCGTGACGTACATGCGCGGCTCACCAAAGAAGGTGTCGTTGTAGTGGGCGCGGATGAACACCGTGGAGAATTTGCGGCGGCGGTAGCGCACGTCGCATTCAAAGCTGACGGGGCGCTTGCGAGAGAGGACGCGGCGCATGGCTTCCTGCGCGCGGGGCAGGTCCTTGGGGTGCAGCAGGTCCACAATGGAGGTGATGTCCTGCACGCGGCCGTCCTCGGTGGCGCCAAGGATGGGCTGACGACGTTTGGACGTGGCGGTGCGGATGATGCGGCCTTCGGAATCAATGACAAGAAGGGAGTCCGTGCCTTGCTCCATCAGGCTGTGCATGTAGGTGGTTTCCTTTTCCACCTCGTCCGTAATGTCCTTGCAGATGCCGATGAGGCCGATGATATCCTGCGAGGCTTCGTCAAACACCGGGCGGCGGACGATGCGGTACCATTTGTCCTCTCCGGTAAAGTGGCGGGCCAGCGGTGTGGTGATCTCGCGCCGCTCCTGAAA